>CAZMHG010000237.1:0-5214 GCA_964565975.1 uncultured Ilumatobacteraceae bacterium
CGGCCGCTCGCTGGGCATGGGCTACGTGAGCAACGCCGATGGACTGGCCGGCAACGACTGGCTCGCCGCAGGCACCTACGAGGTCGAGGTCGCCGGCGACCGCTACGCCGCCGACGTCCAACTGGCGCCGTGGTACGACCCGCGCAGCCTGCGCGTCAAGTCATAGCCGACGGGACGCTGTGGGCGTGGTCGGGCCGTTGGTGGTGTTTCGGGCGTGTCGAGCTCCCCACACCCCCGACCACGTTTGACGTCGTCGAGACGCAACACCCTCCCCACTACGGCGTTGCCACGAAGCTCCCCGCTGCTACCCCACCCACACGAGCGTCAGCAGAGCCCTCTTGAACTCGGATCACCGAGTTCAAGTTTGGCCAAATCGCCGCCCACGCCGGTCTCATGCGAGCAACCGATCAGATGGGCAGACCAAAGTGCACTCCCCATTTTGCGAGAAAGGTCTTCTCGTCGGCAAGTTCAAGAGCGATTCCGGTTTCGCCGAGGGACTGCAGGTCGAAGGTCGGTTGTCTCAGTGAAAGCTCTGTGAACCGCCACCCTTGCGAGTAGAGACTTGCGATATCAAGCATGTCACCGAGGATCGCCTGCTCTGGTACCCCGATCTCGCGCAACATCAATAAATCGGTCTCTGACAGATTTGTCCAAGGAACTCTAACGCTCACGAGAGGAAGGTGCACTGATGCGTTGCGGCCTTGCATGTGAATTGTGGTGTGAGCCCGGATAGTCCACCAGGTGACCCGAGATAGCTTGCCAGAAACGTAGTTCCGTTCTTGGCCATCCTATTGTTCATATCTATTGGGAACTGGTAGAGGCGCTTGAGGTAGACGCTGTCGATACCCAATGCGAGCGCACCGCCACAAGACGGGGCGCCAGCTACGGGGATACAGCGCGTTGTGAGGGCCATGTTCGTCCAGCCACTGCGAAGCCCTCCTACCCTCGACTGCCAACCTTCGAACTGATAGCCGAGATTCTCAATCGTGTCCGCCTGAACTCGACCTTCTGGGCTGCAGACTCCGTTTCTGCACACGAATCCAGTTAGCTCCAAGCTCCCCTCAAAGTGGGTGTTTGGCGCGGCTGCAGCCTGAACGACAGCAGAGGTACTTATGCGGTTGGCAGAATACTGCTCCACGACATAGCCAGTGTCAGCGTCTTTCGTAGTCGGTCGGGGAACATCGCAAGCGCAGACTCCTTGCTGGAGGTTAATGCGGAGCGTAAACGAGCCGTGAACTTCGTCGAAATACTGCGTGTACGGGATAGGAAGTTATCAATCTTCGGAATCAAATCTGGGCGGTTGATTCGCAAAAGCAAGAGCGCCTCGTCGGTTGTTTGTCCAGGGGCGACAACCAGTCCAGACGCCTGCTCCCGAGACGACGTTTTCGCCTCTGTCGATGAGCTCAGACTTGCCGCAGCAAGGGCGGCCACCAGGACAACTGTGATGATGATCCGCTTCATGACCGACGACACTACTGCCTGCGCGTCGTCGAACAGGTCACGGCACGACTGTTGAGTACCCCACTGCTCCGAGCGAAGACGGCGCGGTTCGTCAAGGTGTGCAACGACTTCGGGTTCAAGACCACCTTCACCCGCCACTGCCGTCACCACCACATCGCGGCAGAGACCGTCAACTGCATCCACCCCCACGCCTTCGTCGCCCTCCCACGACGGTGGGTCGTCGAGCGAACCTGGTCCTGGCTGATGAACAACTGTCGCCTGCACGTCGAGGATGAACACGACCCGAACGTCACCGAAGGCTTCATCTGGGCCGTCCACAGCCGACGGGACGCCGTCCTCTCTGCCTGATCGCCAAACGCAGCGCGGTTCCGGAGGCGGGTGGCGCTCGCGAGACGCGACCGGGCATGTGACGTCGTAGAGGTTCCTAGGTGGCTGGTGTCTTTCGCTGGCGTGAGTGCTCGCGAAAGGCGCTGGGGTCGGGGAGAATTGCGGCATGTTGTTCTCCGGGGTGGTGTGGTGACGCTGGGGCTGGCGCCGCGGCAGGCTGATCTGATGAAGGGCACGACCGGCTTTGTCGGCGACCGGGTGGGCGACGACTCGGTCTGGTCGGTGCTGCACCGCGAGTGCCATGTGTTGTTCCCCGACGAGTTGTTCGCTGACCTGTTCACCACGACACGTCGACGGTCGGTGCCGCCGCAGATCGTGGCCACGGTGATGGTGCTGCAACGCTGGCTCGGCCTGTCGGACCGCGAAGCGGTCCAGGCCTTCGAGTTCGACGCCCGCTGGAAGTACGCGTGCGGCGGGCTGGACTTCGACTATCCGGGGTTCGCGCACACGGTCCTGGTCGACATGCGAGCCCGTCTCGCTCGCTCGGAACGACCGAAGCGCATCTTTGAAGTCACGTTGAACGCGGCACGCGATGCCGGGGTCGTCGCCGCGAAGCGGGTGCTGGACTCGACACCGCTGTATGACGCGGTCGCGACCCAGGACACGGTGACGATGATCCGCTCGGCGATCCGCCAGCTCCTCACCGTGGCTGATGCGACGCTGGAAGCCGAGTTGCGAGGCGTTCTGCGGCGCGATGACGACTACGCCTCGGGCGGCAAGCCGGCCTGCGACTGGGACGATCCCGCCGCCCGCGAGCAGTTGGTCTCTGAGCTCGCTGCCGACGGCTACGCCTGCTTGGAGGTCCTCGAGGACCGGGACCTCACCGAGACGATTACCGAGATCGCTGCCCTGCTGGCAACGGTGTTGGGCCAAGACCTCGAGCGCGGCGAGGACGGCCGGTTCCGCATCGCCCGGCGGGTCGCCAAGGATCGGGTGATCTCCACGGTGGGCCCTGACGCCCGGCACGGTCACAAGACCCAGGCACGTGGCTTCGATGGCTACAAGGGTCACGTCGCGGTCGACCCCGACAGCGAGATCATCACCGACACGACCGTCACTGCCGGCAACGCCGGCGACGCGTCGGTCGCGACCGATCTCATCGACGACCTCCTCGACGACAAGGACCGGGCCGATAACACGAAGGTCTACGGCGACTCGGCCTACGGGACCGGCGAGTTCCAACAACGCCTCGATGACGAGCACATCGACTCGGGCTGCCGCACCCAGGCGCCGACCGCACCGGCGGGACGTTTCGGCAAGGACCACTTCGCGATCAACCTCGACGACGACACCGTCACCTGCCCGAACAACGTGACCGTGTCGATCCGGCGTGGCATCCACGGCGACGGCATCGCCTACTTCGCCGAACACTGCACCACCTGCCCCCTGCGAGACCAGTGCACCGACGCCGCCGGCGGTCGCACCATCCGCGTCGGCAAGTTCGAAGCCGCCCTCGCACGTGCTCGCCAACGACAAACCGAACCGGACTGGCAGGCCGACTACCGCGCCACCCGCCCCAAGGTCGAACGAAAGCTCGCTCATCTCATGCGCCGCCGCCACGGCGGCCGACGAGCACGCGTCCGCGGGCGACCGAAAGTCGACGCTGACTTCAGCCTCCTCGCCGCCGCTGCCAACCTCGCTCGCCTCGCCACGCTCGGCCTGTGCTCCACCACGACCGGATGGACCGTCACCGCATAAACGAACCGGCCCGAGGATGCGTCCACCGACGACGACAGGGCCCCAACGCCCAGCCACACCCCACGCCAGCCACAGCGACACCACCAACGCGCACCAACGAACAGACATGACCCCCAACCAGCCGACCACGGCATCGAACGCACCCCGTTCGACACCAGCCACCTAGAGGGGGAGCACGAGGCGGATCCAGTCGGCGAGGAGCGGGTCGACGATCGCCAGATCGCGGGTGAGCGCGCCCCTGGCGATCAACCGGTCGCGCGCTGCCTTGATCGCGCCGGAGGACACGCCGAACAGGTCGAGCGTCCCGCCGAACAGCGGGCGCCCGACGGCCAGTGCGCGCAGCACGACCTGCTCGCTGGGGGTGAACGTGGCGAACAGGACCTCGTGCCCCGGCGCCGTGCCGGCGCGTACGGCACCGAGCGCCGCGGGCCAGGCGCGGTCGGCGGATTCGTCGGGATCTGTGCGCAGCCATGCCGCGTCGGCGAGTTGCATCGACCGGTACGGATGTCCGCCGGTGAGGTGGTGGATCTGCCCGGCCAGGCCGCCGGGCCAGCGCCCGGTGCGGCGAAAGCCGTCGTCGACGATGTCGGTCAGCCCGGCCAGGCTGAGCGGCTCGATCTCGACGATGTCGGCCTGCGCATAGAACGGCTGGGCGTGGTCGGCGAACATCGCGGCCATCGCCGTGGGCTCGGAGCCGGCGAACAACACACCGATCTGGCGTACGTGGTGCTGCAGCTTGGTGCGCAGCAGGCCGGTCGCGCCGGGTACGCCGCTGAGGCCGGTGAACTCGTCGATCACGAGCAGCGTGGGTGCCGCCAGCGCGCCGTCGACCAGCAGGTCGAGCAGCGTGTGCAGCATCGCGTCGGCGTCGGGCCGCTGCGCGGGAGGCCGGGCGAACTCGATGCGCAACACGCCGAGGTTGACCGAGGCGCTGGTGGCCAACGAGCCCAGCTTGGTACGCAGCGCGCCACGCGCGCCGGCCATCGCCCGGTCCAGGCGAACGACGAGATCGGCGGCGGATCGCGTCTCGTACAGGTCGAGGCGGATCACCGACATGCCCGCGTCCTCGACGACCGACGCGACCTTCCCGAGCACGCTCGTCTTGCCGAAGCGGCGAGGCCCGAGCAGCGCGGTGACTCGCCGGGAGGTGACCCGCTCGACGAGGTCGTCGATCAGCGCGTCGCGCCCGCGGACCAGGTCGGGCTCGAGTGGCCCCTGATGGGGGAAGGGTGTCTCATCCACCAGCACGAAATGATGCTACTGAATGACACCACACCCGGTCGGCGGTCTCGTGTCGTCAGCTGCGCTCGAAGTGGAGATGCGTCACGGCGTCGGTCGTGACACGGTCCACGCAGCGGTAGCCGGGCGGGGAGACGTCGGGGAAGACCCGCTCACCGCGCCCGATCAGCATCGGAGCCACCGCCAGGTGCAGGCGATCCACGAGGCGCGCGGCGAGGTACTGGCGCAGCACCGCAGCGCCGCCCATCAAGCGCACGTCCGCACCGCCGGCCGCGCCAAAGGCGTGCCCGAGCGCGTCCTCGATCCCGCCGGTGGCGAAGTGGAACGTCGTTCCGCCCTCCATCACCAGCGGGTCGCGGGCGTAGTGGGTGAGCACGATCGACGGCGCGTGGTACGGCGGGTTCGGCCCCCACCAGCCGACCCAGCCGT
>CAZMHG010000238.1:0-5208 GCA_964565975.1 uncultured Ilumatobacteraceae bacterium
GGCAAGGTGGTCCAGGTGCCGCTGTTCGTCAACATCGGCGACCGGGTCAAGGTCGACACCCGATCCGGCGACTACATCACCCGAGTCTGATCGTGGCCGACCGCCGAGCCGCGGCGCCGCGCCCGGACGACGAACGGATCATCGCCCGCGAGCGGGCGATGATGCTGCTGTACGAGGCCGACAACCGGCGCATCCCCGTCGCCGAGGTCGTCGCCGCGCAGGCTCTGCCGATCGACGAACTGACCACGCTGCTCGTCGACGGCGTCGCCGCGAACGGCGCCGAGCTGGACCCCGAGATCGCCGCCCACGCCACCGGCTGGTCATTGCACCGCATGCCGGCGATCGATCGCACCGTGTTGCGCATCGCCGCATTCGAACTGGCCCACCGGCCCGACGTACCCACCGCGGTGGTCATCGACGAAGCCGTCGAACTGGCCAAGACGTACTCCACCGACGACTCTGGGAGATTCGTCAACGGGGTCCTGTCGGCCTTGGCCAAGGTCTACCGGCCAACGCCACGGGGATGAGCGCCCAGGAACCTGGCGACGTCCCCGAGGACGTCGAGCTCGACGACATCTGGGATGCCGAACGCGTCGACCTCGTCGCCACGCCCGACGCGCTCGTCGAGCCCCAGGAGCACGACGCGTCTGCGGTGACCGGCGAGCAGACCGCGGCCGCACCACGCGGGGTGGGGCGCGTCGCCGCGGTCGCGCGCCGCGCCATGCGCCGCTCGCCGGCCGAGCTGGTGCTCGCCGCGGCGATCCTGGTCTGGCTGGTCGTGTTCACCGGTCTCGTCTGGCAGCGGCATTCGGCCTACGGCACGTTCGACTTCGACCTCGGCCACCACGACCAGGCGATCTGGCTGCTGGCCCACGGCAAGGGCTTCGACACCGTGTCGGGCATGCCGGTCCTCGGGCACCACATGACGCTGGCGTACTTCGCCCTGGCACCGGCGTACTGGCTCGGTGGTGGCCCGCAGCTGCTCGGGCTGCTGCAGGCCGCGGCGCTGTCGCTGGCGGCGATCCCGGTGTTCCTGTACGCCCGCGACCGGTTGGGCAACGAGTGGCAGGCGCTCGGCCTCGCCGCCGTGTGGCTGCTCAACCCGTCGGTGCAGTGGCTGCTGTGGGAGACCTGGCACCCCGAGACGATGGCCATCCCGTTCCTGCTCGCCGCGTTCCTCAACGCCAGCCGCGGCCGGCGCGGCTGGTACTGGTTCTTCCTGATCGCGGCGATGAGCTGGAAAGAGGACATCTCCCTTGCCGTGATGGTCTTCGCGCTCGTGCTGATGGTGCGCGGCCGGCGCCGCCTCGGGCTGTGGACACTGCTCGCCGCTGGGCTGTGGTTCGTGCTGGCCTACGGCGTGGTGATGCCGCGGTTCAACGGTGGCACGAACCAGGCCGGCATCTTCTACGGCGACCTCGGGCGGTCACCGACCGACCTGATCAAGACGGCGGTCACCCATCCCGGCAAGATCGTCGACCGGCTGCAGTCGAACAACGCCGTCAAGTACGCACGTGATCTGCTCGCCCAGTTCGGTTTCGGTGCGCTGGCCTCGCCGCTGATGCTCCTCGTCGCCGTGCCGCAGTTCTTCGCCAACGCGCTGACCAACGCCGACTTCTTCTACGACATCCGGTTCCACTACGCCGCGGTCATCCTGTGCGTGCTGATGATCTGCACGATCGAAGGCGTGGCCCGCTTCCGCCGCGTCGGTCTGCGCCGGTTCGGGATCGGCCTCGTCGTCGCCTGCGCGCTGGCGACCAACGTGGCCTGGGGCATCTCGCCGATCAGCAAGGGCTACCGCAGCGGGTACTGGCCGCTGAACGGCAACGCCCGCCAGCAGACGCTCGACACTGCCATCGGGCTGGTGCCGCGGAACGCGTCCGTGGCGGCGACCTACAACTTGGTCCCGCACCTCAGCCACCGCGAGCAGATCTACACCTTCCCGAACCCGTGGATCCCGGCCAACTGGGGTGTCGCCGGCTGCGCCCCGCACGACCCCAACCGCCAACACGTCCCGGCCGGCGTCGACTGGCTAGTGCTCGAAGTCGACACGCACACGCCAGGGGGCCGCGAGGATCAGCTGCTCAACGCGCTGCTCACCGACGGCGAGTTCCAGGTCGACCTGCAGTACAACAACGTGCTCGTCGCCCACCGCATCGCCGCGCCCGAGGCTGCATCCCAGGCCGTGGTCGCGGCCAACAAGGACCCCAACCTGCACTGCACGACGACCTGACGCAGCGCCGGTGGCGGTCGAGCCGGCCGGCCGGTGACTGGACAGCGCTCAGCGACGCTGGGCGATGAGCAGCAGGTTCTTGCCGAACGGTGGGTCCGGAACGATCCGCTGGGCGAGCTTGCTGGCCGGGACGATCACGCTGTCGAAGATGCCGCTGCTGGCCGAATCGAGACGGTCGCGCTTGAGCAGGCGATACATCCCCCAGTACGGCACCACGCCGGCCACGTCGAGGTAGCGCAGGTCGACGACGTCGAGCCCGGCCGCTTCGGCGACGGACCGCAGCGCGGCCCGGTCGTAGCGCCGGTAGTGGCCGCTCTTGAAGTCGAGCGTGCCGTACAGCGACGGCATCGCCGGGACGAACACCACCACGTACCCGCCGGGGCGCACGAGCTCGTCGGCGATCTGCAGCTCGGCGACGTCGTCGAGGATGTGCTCCAGCACGCTGACGTACACGGCAGCGTCGAACGTGCCCGCCTCGCCGGCGAGCAACTCGCCGGACAACGCCCGACGCGGCTGCACGTTGGGCAGGTCGGCGACGTTCTCGCACAATGTCGGGAACAGGTTCTCGGCCGGTTCCAACGCCACCACCATGCGCTGCGCGTCGGCCTCGGCCGTGAGGCGGGCGATCGCACCGAGCCCGGCGCCGACCTCTACCACGCGGCGGCCGAGGTACGGCTCGATCTGCTCTGCCACCCAGGCGTTGAACCGGCGGGCCTGGGTCAGGTTGCTCAGCTCGTCGATCGCCGCGAAGTCGCGTTCGGAGGACGAGTGCTGGTTGCGAAACGTCGACGAGCGTGAGGCCCACAACGCCTGGTTCGACCGCATCGTCGCCCGCGTCTCGCCCACCAGGTGCCGCGCCGCGAGCACGTTGCGGGCGAAGTCGGGCACGTCGCGGCGCTCCACCCTGGACAGCCCCGAGTAGCGCGGCCGGAACGTGATCGGCACCTCGGACACGGAGAACCCGTGTGCCTGGGTGATTGCCACGGCGGCGCTGAAGTAGCCCGGGCCGACGATGTCCTTGCCCTCGGTGCGCACGAGGTCGGCGACGGCGAGGGTCATCACCCGAAACGCCGTCGTCGTGTCGCTGACCCGGCGGACCCCAGTGATGGTGCGCGCGGCGATGTTGGCGACGCGGCTGAGCGCGGCGCGCGCCGGCCCGGTGCCGGGGGAGCTACCGCCGCGCAGCCAGCGCGAGCCGATCGTCATCCCGCTCCCGCGGGCGAGGAAGGCGCGCACCAGGTCGGGGATCTGGCGCCCGTCGTGCTGGCCGTCGGCATCGAGGGTCACGACGAAGTCGCCGAGATGATGATCGACCGCGTGGCCGATGCCGGCGCGGTACGCCTGGTCGGGGCTGACGTCGCCGGCCGCGACCACCGTGACGGCCAGCTCGAGCTGCGCGGCGGTGGCCGTGGCGACGTCGACGGTCGCGTCGGTCGACGCCGCGTCGGCCAGGACGACGGCGAGTTGGATGTCGCTCGGGGCCAGCGCACGTGCCGCCTCGGCGATCTCGGCGAGGACCGGTCCGACGGCGCGATCGTCGTCGTGAGCTGCCAGAACGACCACGCCGCGCATCCCGGCCAGGCTAGCCCGCCGCCTCTGGACGGCACGTCGCGCCGCGGCCGTGTGGACGCATGGTCGGTCGGCGTGGGAGACGCGGCCAGTAGCATCGCGCCGACCGTGAAATGGGTCCCGTGAGGCCCATACGGGAGGAGCTCCGATGTCCACGATGTCGACGGTGCCGCGCACCGTTGGAATGTCTATGCAATCTCCAGCATTGTTATGCAGTAGGCTGGCGGCGATGGGACACGGAGGCCGGCGATGAGCGCACGCCCCGCACAACTGGTCCTCGCCGACGGCAGCGTGTTCGAGGGCGAACTGTTCGGCGCCGAACCCGCCGGCGGCGTGGTCTCCGGCGAGGTGGTCTTCAACACGGTGCTGTCGGGGTACCAGGAGGTCGTCACCGACCCGTCCTATGCCGGCCAGATCGTCACGTTCACCACGCCGCACATCGGCAACTACGGCCTGATCGTTCGCCAGTTGGCCCGCCGGACGAGCAACCAACGCTCCGAGGCCCCGCTCGAGGCGATGCTCGCCCGGTACGGCATCGCCGGGCTGGGGGGCATCGACACCCGGCGACTGACCCGCCTGTTGCGCGACACCGGCGCGATGTGCGGCGCGTACGGCACGGCCGACGAGGCGTCGCTGCGCGCGGCTGCGGCCGCCGAGCCGGGCACCGACGGCATCGACCTGGTTGCCACCGTCACCACGGCGTCGGCGTACACCGTCGGCCACGGCGGGCGCACGATCGTGGCCTACGACTTCGGGCTGAAGCACTCGATCCTGCGCGACCTCGCGGCCCTCGGCACGGTGCACGTCGTTCCGGCCGCCACCACCGCGGACGAGGTGATCGCCCTGCGGCCCGACGGCGTCTTCCTCTCCAACGGCCCAGGCGACCCCGCCGAGGTCGGCTACGCCGTCGAGGCGATCGCCGCGCTGGTCGGCCAGGTGCCCGTGTTCGGCATCTGCCTCGGCCATCAACTGCTCGGCCTGGCGCTCGGCGGGACGACGTTCAAGTTGCCGTTCGGCCACCACGGGGGCAACCACCCAGTACGCCACGAAGCGAGCGGGCGGATCGAGATCACCAGCCAGAACCACAACTTCTGCGTCGATCCGGCGTCCCTCGGCGGCCGCGTCGAGGTGACCCACCTGAACCTCAACGACCTCACCCTGGAGGGCATGCGGCTGAAGGGCGAACCGGCGTTCAGCGTGCAGTACCACCCGGAGGCCGGCCCGGGCCCGCACGACTCCAAGTACCTGTTCGGCATGTTCGCCGAGATGATCGACAACCCGCGGTCGTGGACTGCC
Source organism: uncultured Ilumatobacteraceae bacterium (assembly GCA_964565975.1). Lineage (GTDB taxonomy): Bacteria > Actinomycetota > Acidimicrobiia > Acidimicrobiales > Ilumatobacteraceae > JAKOUY01. The sequence continues at coordinate 5,099 of CAZMHG010000238.1, forward strand.
AGGCGCGCCGTGTCGTTCGCCTCCACGGTGCCGCCCGTCGACCTGATCGTGCCCGCGGCGGGGGTCGCCTGATGCCGCGGCGTGACGACCTGAAGAGCATCCTGATCATC
>CAZMHG010000239.1:0-5204 GCA_964565975.1 uncultured Ilumatobacteraceae bacterium
CGGTGGCAGAGGGCGCAGGAGTCCGTGGTCATGGTGCCGTAGGGCCCGTGCGGCGTCTGATAGCTGTTGCCCTGGATCGTCAGCCGGGTCTTGGGGAGACCGGCGGCGGGCCTGGCCAGCACCGGCGTGCTCGACGACGGTGCGGCGGCAGGCGCGCTCGGAGCGGGGCTGGACGAGCTCGGCGCTGCGCTGCTGCTGGCAGGAGCGGGCGTGCTCGGAGCCGTCGTGGTGGCCGTCGCGCTGTCGCTCGAGGTCGGCGTCGGCGTCGTGACGGCGGCGGCGCTCGCCGACGAGGCGGTGGGCGTCGGGGTGGGGGAGGCGAGCTGCGCGGCGGCGAGGTCCGGGAAGGCCAGGGCGCCGACCGTCGCCGCGAGGGTCACCACGGAGAGGAGCGCGAACCTGCGCCCCACCCCTGGCGTGGTGCTGCCTGCCGGCCGGTTCACGGAACGTCCCCTGTGTGTGCGGGCCGTGGTCCTCGCGGCGGCCCTGGTGGACCGCCGCGAGGCCGCGGCTATCGGTGGTGCTGACGTGCTGCTTACTTGTTGTGGCACATGTTGCAGGTGCCACGGTTGTCGACCCTCAGCAGGAAGCTGTTGGTCGTCGCCAGACCGAACTCGGTGCCCACGTCCTTCGAGAAGGACGAGTTCACGTCGCCTTCCATGCTGGCGTTGGAACCGTGCGCCACGTGGCACTGGATGCAGTTCGGGCTGCCCTCGGCACCGTTGTTGGACCGGTGCTCGAAGGTGAACATCTTGTCGCCCGAGTTCTTGCCCCACGCGCCACTGCCTGCGAGCAGGCGGGTGTGGCAGGTGGCGCACCACTGCGACACGTTCGCGATGTATGCGGACTTCGTCGACGCCAGCTGTGCGGTGTCGATGCAGTTCGCTGCCCCGGAGTAGCAGTGGTCGTCAGCCGCCCAGTAGTTCGGCGTGACGTACACCTTCGCCGTGGCGGCGCCGCCGACAGCGTGGCTGTCGGTGGAGGCCTTGGCGTCCGGGATGCCCGAGATCGACCCCAGGGTCGTCACGGCCGTGTTGAGGGTCGTGGCGACGGTGAAGCTGTTCTGGAAGGTCGATCCGTTGTTGGAGAAGGACCCGACCGCCGTCACGATGAAGGCGGCGTTGTAGCCGGTGGGCGCGAACCCAGCCAGCGTGACCTTCGCCCCCGCGACCAGACCGTTGACTGCAGCGGTCGTGAAGGTGGCGGTGGTGGCCGTGAACGACGACGCGAGGAGACCTGCCGGGTTGGCGTAGTACATCTTGCCGCCGGTGGCCGCAACGGGGGTACCCGTGACGTCGTAGGCCTTCGTCGTGCCGTTGTAGGTGTAGCCGGTGATCGCCGTCGAGTTGGCGCCGGAGATCACGAACGTGGTGCCGCTGATCGACTCGATGGTGCCCGAGACGATCAGGTCGGCGCCGCCGGTGGTGCCGTAGAAGGTGACCGGCTGGGTCTCCTTGAACGTGCCTGCCGATGCCACGTCGACCGTGTAGTAGAACTTGTAGCGACCCTCAGGACGCGCAAGCTCCTTGAACGTCACGCTGTTCACGCTCACGGCCGCCGGGAACGGGTAGGCCGCCGCCTTCTCCACGCCGTTGGCGTCGGTGGCCGACGCGACGGGGCGGAGGATGCGGTAGTTGCCGTTGCCGTGCGGGTCGTGGCACGAGGTGCACTCGAGCGTCACCGACGGGCCGGCCGTCTTGTTGGTGCCGTCGACTGAACCGTTGCCCCACATGGTGCCCGCCGAGCCGATCGCGTGCTGCGACGTCGACGTGCTGCCAGAGCTGGCCGCCGGGACGATCTTGTAGGTCGTCGAGGCGGGGGTCTGCCAGACAGCGTTGCCGGAGTCGATCCGAGCGTTCTCGAATCCACCGCCGCGCAGCGCGCCGAGGACGGTCGCGGTACGAGCGCCGCCGGTTGCGGCAGTCATGCCGTAACCCACGCCGTCGATGACGTCCGACGACGCACCTGTTCCCGCAGTGCCGTGACAGCTCTCGCAGAGCAGTGTCTCGTCCTGGTTCAGCAGGTACGCGTTGGTTGCAGTGTGTGCACGATGGCATCCGGCGCACCGGTCTACCGTCATGCTTCCCGACGTCGAGACGTGCGGGCCATTGTCGGCGAACGCCGGCGCTGCGCCCATCACTCCGAATCCCAGAATGATCGCACTTCCCACTCCGAGGAAGGCAAGCCGCTTCACCGCCGTCACCTCCTTTCCTGTGTCTCGCCGGCTTCGGCGAGTCATTCCGATGGGGTTCTTCGGAGCGATGCACGCTCCCGCGCACCACCTCTCTCTCGATGGACCCGCGTCTAGAAGCTCCACACCTGGACGCGGTCGTTCTCCCGGTCGGTCACGTAGACGCTCGACCGGGTGTCCGTGGCGACGCCGTTCGGGTACTCGAAGGCGCCGTCGTCGATGCCCTCGTCGCCGAACGACCCGACGAAGTCGACCTTGTGGGTGCTCGGGTCGGCGAGCCGGTAGACGTGCACGGTGTGGTTGGTGGTGTCGACGACGAAGTAGCGGCCGTCGCCGTCCACGGCCACGCCGCGCGGCAGGCCCAGGTCGCCGCTGCCGATGCCGCGGTTGACCTCGCCGACCACGCGGCCGGTCCCGTCGAAGAAGATCAGTCGACCGTTGTTCCCGTCGGCGACGGCGGTGATGCCGTCGGAGCCGGCCGCGATGCCGTTGGGGAACTGCATCGGGAGGTCGGCGGGCTTGAACTCGTTGGTCACCTTGCCGGCCGGGTCGATGACGACGATCCGGTGCTGAGAGCTGCCGACCTCGCTCACATAGAGCGTGCCGTCCTCGGCGAAGCCGAGCCCGAGAGGCGCCCAGGTGCCCTTGAGGCCCTCCGGCTTGAGCGTCCTGCGGTAGGTGCCGTTCGCCGTGTACACGTATACGGCGCCGGACAGGCGGTCGGACACGTACACGTCCTGATTGACCGGGTTGATCGCGACGTAGACCGGGATGTGGCTCTTGCCCGACTCCGGGGGAGGCGCCAGCACGGCCTGCTGGTGGCCCTGGTGGTCGAAGAGGATCGTCGTGCGCGCGCCGCCGGTCTGCGTGACGTAGACGCGCTCACCGTCGGCGGAGACCGCGACTCCCGTGGGCTTGTCGACGCCGTAGATCGAGTAGCTGTAGCGCGGCATCGCCTCGTTGCTGAGGCCGGGGATGTCGGTGATCGACCGCTTGGTGATGAGGTACCACGCGAAGGCCGCGGCGACGAGCAGCAGCAGCGCGCCGATGATCGCCAGGATGATGAGCTTGCGCTTGCGCGCCTGCTCGTCGACGTCCGGCACGACCGCGTGGGCGGGCCCGGTGGTCTCGGGATCGGCCTGGTGGGTGCTCATGTCACTTCGCCTTCGCCTGAGGGGCTGCGCTGGCGGCCGCGGCGGTGGTGCCACCGCTCAACCGCCCCAGAGCCGTCTTCGCCGTCTCGTTAGCGGGATCGGCCTTGAGGGCCTTCTCGTACCAGCCCTGAGCGGTCGCGTGGTCGGACCGGGTCTCGTAGATCAGGCCCAGCGCGAGCATCGACGGCACCTTGGCCGCGCCCTCCGTGAGCGCCGAGAGCTCGTCGATCGCCGCATCCGGTGCGCCGGAGCAGAACTGGCTCATCGCCGAGGCGTACGACGTCATCTCCGGCTGCTTCAGCGCGGTGTAGGCATCGACGAGGGCCTTGTACGGGTCGCACCAGCCGGTCGGCACGAAGGCCACGGCGCGGTTGATGCTGGCGACCGCGGACTTGGGGTCGCCGGCCTTGGTCTGCACGGTGCCCAGCAGGTACCAGCTGTCGGCGTCGGAGCTGTCGGCTGCGAGCGACGCCTTGATCTCGGTAGCGGCGGTCTTCCAGTCGCCGGCGTCCGTGGCCAGCTTGCCGAGCCAGTAGTGGGCGGAGGCCAGCAGCGGGTCGGCTGCGGCGAACTCGCCCTTCTTCTGCGTCGTGATGACCTGCGAGAAGAGCTTCTTGGCGGTGTCGGTGTCGCCGAGCGTCATCGATGCCGACGCCTTGCCGAAGACCGCGGCCTGCAGGCCGGGCACCGCCTTGAGGATCTCGTCGTACTGCGAGATGGCATCCTCGGGACGGCTCACCTTGAGGTAGTCGTTGGCCAGCTCGAGCCGCGCGTTGATGTTCTGCGGGTTCTTGCGGACGTTGTCCTCGGCCGACTGCACCTGGCGGTCGGGCAGGCTCGGTCCGGAGTTGACGTGGGTGCCGCGGTAGTAGACGACGCTGAACGCCGCGAGCAGCAGGACGAGGACGATGACGCCCCACTTGAGCAGCCGGCTGAGCGTCCGGTCCGAGATCGCGTCGACACGGGCCAGTGTCGCCATGAGCTCTCGCCCCCATCTTCCTGCTGTCGGGCCGGCCGTCCGATCGACGACCGCGCCGGAGGCTGGGCCTCCACACGTCATCGTTCTCGCGGGGCGCTCCGGGGCCCATCCGTCGCGGGGCACAGACGGGGTACAACTCGGGCATATGTCCTGGGTCACAGGAGGGTGCGGCAGGTGTGCCGCGAGGGCGCGATCAGCAGCCGGAGGCGGCGTACGCGCTGTCGACGATGTCGACGAGCATCTCGGCAGCGGGCGCGGCGGCCTGCTCCGGGACGAACGCGCCGGCGGGCGCGACGGCCGCGCTCACGTCGACGAACCGGGCACCCGGTGCGAGGGCGGCGAGGACCGCGACGTCGAGCTCGGGCTTGTCCTCGTAGATGACGACGCGCGGGCCGAGCGCGAGCGCGGCCTCGACGCCGCGGGTGTCGCACAGCGGGACGGCGAGCACCTCGATGCCGGTGGTCAGGCGGAGGTGGTCGGCGAGCCCGAGGCCCAGCAGCGGGTGGACGTAGAGCAGCACGACGGGTGTGTCGGTCGTCCTGGGCACCGGTGGCACCCCCTCTCCCGCAGCGTGCACGTCGGGTACGCAACGACGGTAGGACGCGGGGCGAGCGGGCCGGTATCCCCGCTCAGGCACAACTTTGTGGTGCGCGTCTCTACCTTTCCGTACCCATCGGACGCGGCCGCTGCTGTGCCGCCGAGGCGCCTCAGGACTGGTCGGAGGGGCGTCCGAGGCCCTGGCGCACGATGTAGGACGCCGCCTGGATGCGGTTGTCGAGGCCGAGCTTCTCGAGCGCGTTGTGCACGTGGTTCTTCACCGTGCCCTCGGTGATCGAGAGCCGGTGGCCGATCTGCCGGTTGGACAGGCCGTCGGCCACGA
>CAZMHG010000240.1:0-5204 GCA_964565975.1 uncultured Ilumatobacteraceae bacterium
GCGACATGCAGGACGAGGTCGTGCGGCTGCGCAGCGAGGTGCGCACGACGATGGTGTTCATCACCCACGACCTCAGCGAGGCGCTCCGCCTGGGGGACCGGATCGCGATCATGCGCGACGGGCGCTTCGTCCAGGTCGACACGCCCGAACAGGTGGTCACCAACCCGGCCGACGACTACGTCGCCAACTTCGTGCGCGACATCCCCCGCTCCCACGTCGTGCCCGTCGAGCACGTGATGCGTCCCTTCGCCGCGGCCGGCGCGCCAGGCGGGCCGCACAGCGACGCATCCGAGGGACGCTTCGCCGGCGACGTCCCTGTCGGGACCAAGGTGCGAGTCGCGCTCAAGTCGTTGGCCGAGTCGCCGTTGCCGATGCGTGTCGTCGACACCGACGGCGCACCGCTCGGCGTGATCGACCGCGACGCCGTGCTCGGCCTGATCGCCAGTGCCGACTGAACCACCGGAGCGCCTCGGATGAGCACGATCACCGCCGCGCAACCCACGCTGCGCAGCATGGTGCCGTGGCACCGGCGGCGCGAGGCGCGCTGGTGGGGTGCCGGCGCGATCGTCGTCGTCGCCGTCGTCATCGGCGCGTGGTCGACCAACGTGCCCACATGGCTCGACGTCCACCTGCAGCCATGGGTCCGCTCCGTCTACAAGTGGGTCACCTTCCATCGCACCGACAACTGGGTGTTCACCCGGTTCTTCAGCCCGGTCGCGTCGGCCGTCGAGGCGATGGTCCATGCTGCGCTGGCCCGGCGTGCTCGGCCTCGTCGCGGCGATCGGCTGGCGCGTCGGCGGGTGGCGCAGCGCGTTGGGTGGTGGCGTGGCGATGGCCGGCGTCGGCATCGTCGGCTACTGGGAGCCGATGATGATCACGCTGTCGATCATGGTCACCGCCGTGGTCATCGCCCTGGCGATCGGGATCCCGCTCGGCATCTGGTGCGGTCGCTCGGACCGTGCCCAGCGGTGGCTGCGCCCGTTGCTCGACACGGCCCAGGTGATGCCGGCGTTCGCCTACTTCGGCCCGCTCGTGCTGGCGTTCAGCATCGGCATCCCTCCGGCGGTGATGGCCACCGTGATCTACGCCGTGCCACCGGCCGTGCGCCTCACCGCCCACGGCATCCGCGGTGTGCCGACCGTGCTCAACGAGGCGGCGCTGGCCTTCGGCGCCGACGCCCGCCAGCACACGTTCAAGGTGCAACTGCCCGTGGCCCGGCGGTCGATCCTGCTCGGGGTCAACCAGGTGATCATGATGGCCTTCGGCATCGTCGTGCTCGGCTCGCTGCTCGGCACCGGCGACACCGGTCTCGACGTGCTCAAGGCGCTGCAGAAGAACGACGTCGGCGCGGGCTTCGCGCCCGGGATGGCGATCACGCTCGCGGCGATCGCACTCGACCGGATCACCACCGGGGCGCGCCAGGGCTCGTACCGGCAGCGCTGGACCGACAACCGGGCGATCCCGTGGTTGTTCGCTGCCGGCGGCCTGCTCGTCGCCTATGCGGGGCGCGCCCGCCGGTGGCCGGCGTGGGCCGTGTACCACTCCGCTCACAACGTGAACCGCTTCGTCAAGTGGGTCAGCGACCGGCCGTGGGGGATCCCGGTGGTGACGATCACCCGGTGGATCACCGACGTGCTCACCGCCGACATTCTGATCCCGTTCCACGAGTTCCTCACCTGGATGCCATGGCCAGTCGTCGTGGGCGCGATCGCCGTGGTCGGCATGCTCAGCGGCGGCTGGCGGCTGGCGTTGATCGTCGCCGGGTGCATGGTCGCGATCGCCGCGATGGGCACCGTGCCGGGCGGCACCGGCGGGCGCACCACGATCTGGGACCACGCGCTCAACACGCTGTCGCAGGTGCTCGTGGCGATCGTGATCAGCGTGCTCGTCGCCGTGCCGATCGGCATCGCCGCGGGTCGCTCGAAGGCGTTCTACGCGTCGATCAGGCCGGTCCTCGACGTGCTCCAGGTGATGCCCCAGTTCGTCTACCTGATCCCGGTGCTCGTGCTGTTCCAGCCGGGCCGCACCGCCGGTGTCGTCGCCTCGGTGGTGTACGCGATCCCGCCGTGCATCCGCCTCACCGCGCTGGGCATGCAGGAGGTGCCCGACGCGCCGCGCGAAGCGGCGAGGTCGTTCGGCGCAACGGCGCGACAGGAGCGCAACAAGGTCCAGGTGCCGTTGGCGATGCGCTCGATCCTGCTCGGCGTCAACCAGACGATCCTGATGGTTCTGGCCACCGTCGTGATCGCCGGCCTGATCGGATCCGGGGCCCTCGGCCTGCTGGCCCTCGGCGGGTTCCAGAAGCAGCAGAGCCAGATCGGCCAAGGGATGGCGGCCGGGCTGAGTATCGTCCTGCTGGCGATCGTTCTGGACCGCATCACGCAGGCGTGGGGCAGCGGACGGCGCGACCAATCACAACCAAGGGGAAACTGAATGAGAAGCAAGCGAATCGCCGGCGTGGCCGCCGGACTGGTCGCCGGTCTGGCGGCGGGCTTCGTCGCCGTGCCCGGCGTGCGCGCCGAGAACGCACCGATCGTGCTCGCCGTCAACCCGTGGACGGGTTCGGCGGTCAACGCCAACGTGGCCAAGATCGTCCTAGAGACCAAGCTGAACACCAAGGTCACGCTCAACGAACTGGACGAGAACTCGGTCTGGCAAGGGCTGGACGACGACTCGATCGACGCCAACCTGGAGATCTGGCCATCGGGTCATGCGGCGGACTACGAGACGTACATCACCGAGAAGAAGAGCATCGTCGACCTGGGCAAGCTCGGACCCTCGGCCAAGATCGGCTGGTACGTGCCGAGCTTCGTTGTCCAGGAGCACCCGGAGCTGGCCACGTGGGAGGGCTTCAAGGATCCGGCGCTGGCCAAGCTGTTCGCCACCGCAGAGACCGGCGACTTGGGCCAGTTCCTCATGGGCGACCCGTCGTACGTGACCTACGACGAGCAGATCATCGCCAACCTCGGTCTGCCGCTGAAGTACGTCGTCGGTGGTTCCGAGTCGGCGCTGCTGACCGCGATCGACACGGCGATCAAGGAGCACAAGCCGATCCTGTTCCAGTTCTGGCGTCCGCATTGGAAGCTGCTCGAGGTGGACCTGACCGAGGTCAAGCTGCCGCCGGTGACCCAGGCGTGCCTCGACTCGGCCAAGGCGGCCGACGGCAAGTACGCCTGCGACTACGCCGAGGACATCCTGTACAAGGCCGCATCGGCGAAGCTGGAAGCCAAGAACAAGGCTGCCTTCGACTTCCTGTCCGCGTTCCAGCTGACCACCGAGCAGCAGTCCACGATTGCCGGTTACATCGACCGCGACAAGATGGACCCCGCCGCTGCGGCGCAGAAGTGGGTCGACGCCAACCCGGACGTCGTCGCCGATTGGCTGGCGGGTAAGAAGACCGCCGAGACGGCCGACACGATGGCACCCGGTGACACGATGGCACCCGGTGACACGATGGCTCCGGAAGGGACCGCCACGCCCGGCACCTGAGCCCGCTGGCCAACCAGACGCCAACGCCAACGCCAACGGCCCCGCTCCCGTGTGGAGCGGGGCCGTTGCGCGTGTACCGGAACCGCTCCGGGCTCGGCGCGACGTGAAGGCGTTGTGAAGATCCGCGGGGAAGGCGTGAAGAAGGCGTGAAGCCCGCTGACAATCGATCAGAGGCGTCCTAACACTGCTCGCATGGAGCGCAACGCGGGCTCGAGCTCGACGAGATCGTGTCGGACGCGCGCGGCGTGCGCTCCCTCGTCCACCAACGAGCAAGCGACACGACGGGAGCAACACCCATGGCAGACGTCCTGATGATCGCGATCATGGTCGGATTCGTCCTGCTGTGTGTGGCGTACGTCGGCTGGTGCGACCGGATCATCGCCGTCGACGGCGATCCGGACGAGGTCGCCGTCACGACCGGCGCCGGCGAGGGCGCCGCCGAGCGCGAGGAGGTGACCGCGTGATCGCCGCCGCGTCGTACGACAACTGGGTGGGCCTGGCGCTCGCGGTCGTCGCGATCCTCTACCTGATCACCGTCCTCGTGTTCCCGGAGCGCTTCTGATGTCGTGGCAGGACGCGTTGCAGGCCGGCATCCTCGCCGCGCGGCTGTGGTTCACCGTGCGGCCGCTCGGCCGCTACATCGCCCGAGTCCTCGACACGCGTGAGGGCGTCAAGGCGCCCGGCGACCGGTTCTTCCTGCCGATCGAGCGGGCCATCTACCGGGTGATCGGGGTCGACGAGCACCGTGAGCAGCGATGGAACGTGTACGCGATCTCGATGCTCACGTTCAGCCTGGTCTCGACGCTGCTGCTCTACGCGATGCTGCGGCTGCAACACGTCCTGCCGTTCAACCCGACCGGCCGGTCCGGGGTGGACGCGACCGGGTCGTTCAACACGGCGGTGAGCTTCCTCACGAACACCAACTGGCAGTGGTACTCGGGGGAGGTGTCGATCAGCCACCTGACGCAGATGCTCGGCCTAACGGTGCACAACTTCGTCAGCGCCGCCGCGGGCATGGCCGTGGCGGTCGCCCTGATCCGCGGGATCACGCGCACCCATACCCGGCGCCTGGGCAACTTCTGGGTCGACATGACCCGCTCGGTGGTGCGGGTCCTCCTGCCGCTGTCGTTGGTCTTCGCGGTCGTGCTCATCTCGCAGGGTGTCGTCCAGAACTTCCACGGGATGACGCCGGCGGTGACGGTCGACCAGTCGAGCGGCGCGGCGTCGCAGTCGATCCCGGGCGGCCTGGTCGCCTCGCAGGAGGCGATCAATGAGCTCGGCACGATCGGTGGCGGGTTCTACAACGCCAACTCGGCGCACCCGTTCGAGTACCCGAACGGCCTGACGAACATCCTCGAGATCTGGTCGCTGCTGCTGATCCCGCTCGCGTTCGTGGTGACGTTCGGGAAGATGGTGCGCGACAAGCGCCAGAGCCGCCTGCTCGGATCCGTGATGGTCGGCTTCCTGGTCGTCGTCGCCGGAATTGCGATCTTTGCCGAGCAGTACGGCAACCCGGCGATCGCCAAGCTCGGCGTCGACCAATCGATGTCTGCCACGCAGACCGGCGGGAACATGGAGGGCAAGGAGAGCCGCTTCGGGCCCGAGTCGAGCGCCATGTACGCGACCGCCACGACGGGCACCTCCACCGGCGCCGCCACCTCGTCGCACGACAGCTACACGCCGGCGGGTGGCGCCGTCCCTCTGATCGAGATCAT
>CAZMHG010000241.1:0-5190 GCA_964565975.1 uncultured Ilumatobacteraceae bacterium
ACCTTGCCGCCCAGTTCCTCCGCCCGGTCGAAGGCCTGCAGCTGGCGGGGGATGCGGTCCGGTTCGCGTGAGTCGACGGTGAGCACGTTCCAGTTCATCGGCCGGTTCGCCGCGGCGCTCATCGCCCCGAGCAGTTCGATCTCGTCGTCGGCAAAGCGGTCGAGGCAGCCGGGGACGATGCCTTCCAGCGTGGTGCCCTCGTGCCGGCCGACCTCGGCGGCGAGCGCAACCAACTCGTCAGGGGTCGCCCACCGGCTGGCCACGGGCTGGCCCTCGCCGTCGCTGTGCGACGTGGAGTTGGTGAAGCTGAAACCCAGTGCACCTGCCTGGATCGCCGCGGACAGCTCGGCGCGCATGCGCTCGACATCGGCGGGCCCGGCGGGGTTGCCGACCGCCTCGCCGCCCATCACGTATCGCCGGATCGCGCAGTGCCCGACCAGGAACCCGGCGTTGACCGCGATCCGGCCGCGCAGCCGGTCGAAGTACTCGGCGACGGTCTCCCACGACCAGTCCGTGCCGTGTTCGAGCGCGGCCAGCGGCATGCCTTCGACCCTGGCCATCATCTTGCGCAGGTAGTCGCCGTCGCCGGGCAGCAGCGGGTACAACGTGAATCCGCAGTTGCCGGCGATCACGGTGGTCACGCCGTGATCGCTCGACGGCGTGGCGTACGGGTCCCACAGCAGCTGGGCGTCGTAGTGCGTGTGCGGATCGACGAAGCCCGGCGTCACGTAGCAGCCGGTGGCGTCGACGACCTCGGCGCCGGCAGTGTCGAGCGAGCCCGGTTCGGCGATCGACACGATCCGGTCACCGGCGATGGCCACGTCCGCGGCGCGCCCTGGGGCGCCCGTCCCGTCCAGCACGGTGCCGCCGGTGATGACGCGGTCGAACATCTCCGGCAACCTACCTCCCGGCCCCGACGCCGATCGAGGCGTTCGATACTGTCGGGCCATGTCACGCGACTACCGGCTGCTGATCGGCGGAGAGCTCGTCGAAGGCGCCGCCGGCGCGTACCCGATCGTCAACCCGGCCACCGAGCAGGTGGTCGCCGAGGCGCCCGAAGCGTCGGCCGCGCAGGCAGCCGACGCCGCCCGCGCCGCGCACGACGCGTTCCCCGGCTGGAGCCGGACACCGCTCGCCGAGCGGGCCCGCCTGCTGCGCGCCGCCGCCGCCAAACTGGCCGAACGCCAGGCCGAGCTGGTGCCGCTGATCATCAGCGAGACGGGCGCCACCGCGCAGGTCGGAAGCCGGATGCAGGTCCCGGTGGCCATCGACCGGTTCAACCGTTACGCCGGCGCGGTCGACAAGGACTTCGTCATCAACATCGCCCCGTCGCCGATGCAGGCCACGCCGCTTGCCGCCGGCGGGCTGATCGGCGGTGTCGTCCACCGCCAACCGGTGGGTGTCGTGGCGACGATCTCGCCGTACAACTTCCCGCTCGTCAACCAGGCCGGCAAGGTGGCACCGGCGCTGGCCGCCGGCTGCACGGTGGTGATGAAGCCGGCCCCGCAGGACCCGTTGGCCGTCGTCGTGCTCGCCGAGATCTTGGCCGAGGTCGGCTTCCCGCCTGGCGTCGTCAACGTGATCACCTCCCGCGCGCCGGAACCGGCGGTCACGCTGACGACGAGCCCGCACGTCGACATGGTCAGCTTCACCGGCTCCACGGCGGTCGGCACCGCGATCATGCAGGCTGGCGCGGCGACGATGAAGCGCCAGCTTCTCGAGTTGGGCGGCAAGGGCGCTGCGCTGGTCCTGGCCGACGCCGACCCGCGCAAGGCCGTCGCCGCGCTCGCCAGCGTGTGGGGCTTCCATTCGGGGCAGATCTGCACCGCCCCGACGCGGGCCATCGTGCACCGAAGCAAGTACGACGAGGTCGTCGCGTCGCTCGCCGCGATCGCCCCGAACCTGCGCGTCGGCGACCCGACCGACACGGCCACCGTGGTCGGGCCGGTGATCAGCGGCGCGCACCGTGACCGGGTCGAGGCCTACATCCAGGCCGGCGCCGACCAGGGCGGCACCGTGCTGGTCGACGGCCGCCGGCCGGGGCACATGCCAGCCGGCTACTACGTCGGCCCGACGCTGCTCGCCGACTGCCGGCCGGGGATGACGCCGGTGCAGGAGGAGATCTTCGGGCCGGTGATCGTGGCGATGCCGTTCGACACCGAGGACGAAGGCATCGCCATCGCCAACAGCACCGAGTTCGGCCTCTACGACTACGTGTTCAGCGAGAACACCGAAGCGGCATACCGGGTCGCCCGCCAACTGCGCAGCGGAAACGTCGGCATCAACACCGCCCAGCGCAACCACGACATGCCCTTCGGCGGGTTCAAGATGAGCGGCGTCGGGCGCGACGGCGGCGACTTCGGCCTGCACTGCTACACCGAACTGCAATCCATCGTCTGGCCCGGCTGACGGGCAAGGAGGCGCCATGGGCACGTACTGCATCACCGGAGCAGCCAACGGGATCGCCCTGGCGACCCGGCACCTGCTCGAGGAGGACGGCCACCGCGTGATCGGCGTGGACCTGCGCGGCAGCGACATCGACGCCGACCTGGGCACCGCTGCCGGACGCCGGAACGCGGTCGATGCCGTCGCGGCGATGTGCGGCGGGCACCTCGACGGGCTGGCCCCGATCGCCGGTGTCAACGGCATGGGCGGGCCCGACGTCACCGTGCGGATCAACTACTTCGGCGCGGTCGCGATGGCCGAGGGTCTGCACGACGCGCTGGCTGCGGCCGGCAACGCCACGGTGGTGTTCGCGTCCAGCAACTCCACGATCATGACGCCCGGGTTGCTGCCGGCCGACGCCCAGCCGTACCTCGACGGCGACGAGGACGCGGCCGTCGCCGCGTTCGCCGAGCGCGGCTGGATCGCCTACCCCGCCGGCAAGCTGGCGTTGGCCTACTGGGTGCGGTCGAACGCGGTCACCGAGCGCTGGATCGGTTCGGGCATCCGGGTCAACGCCGTCGCGCCGGGCGTGATCGACACGAACATGACCCGCTCGTTGAAGGAGATCCCGGGCATGGACGAGGCGCTGTCCTCGATCCCGATGCCGATCGGGCGTACCGGCTCGGCCGACGAGATCGGCCGGCTGTTCGCCTTCCTGCTCGGCCGTGACGCGAGCTACATCGTCGGCCAGACGATCATCGCCGACGGCGGCACCGACGCGCTGTTGCAGCCGCGTTCGGCACCGGTGCCGCTGCCCGGCTGAGACGAACGACGACGTCGGCGTCGCCGGGATGGACTCGCTCAGCGACGCACAGGCCGATGCCTACCTGGCGCGGATCGGCCTCGACCCGGGCGTGCGGCACGACCTCGACGCGCTGCACCTCGCCCACCTGCGCACGGTTCCGTTCGAGAACCTCGACATCCATCTCGGCCGGCCGATCCGCATCGATCTCTGCAGCGTCTACCACAAGGTCGTCGGCGCCCGCCGCGGTGGCTATTGCTACGAGCTGAACAGCTTGTTCGCTGCGCTGCTCGCGCACCTCGGCCATCCGGTGGATCTGCTCTCGGCTCGGGTGGCCCGTGACGACGGGACCTTCGGGCCAGAGTTCGACCACCTCGCGATGCGCGTCATCAGTGGCGGCGAGCCCTACCTGGCCGACGTCGGGTTCGGCGACGCGTTCCTGGTGCCGCTCCCCCTGCGCGACGCAACGACCCGAACCGAGCCCGGCAAGACGCTTCGGTTGACGTACGGCGCCGGGCGATGGACGTACCTCGAGGATCGCGGGCAGGGCTTCGACGCGCAGTACGCGTTCACGCCGCGGGCCCGGCGTGTCTCCGACTTCGCCGCGATGAACCACTGGCAGCAGACGTCTCCGGACAGTCACTTCACCCAGAACCGGATCATCTCGATCGCCTCGCCGGACGGCCGGGCGAGCATCAGCGGGCAACGTCTGATCGTCACCACCCGCGGCGAGCGGCACACAGCCGACCTGGCGGACGAACAGTACAGAGCCGAGCTCGCCGAGCGGTTCGGGGTCCGTCTGGACGCGGTCAGCCCTCCGGCGTGACCGGCGCGAGGCGCACGAGCGGGATGCGCCTCGCGGTGCGTTCCTGATAGCCGCGATACCACGCCCGATCGTCGGTCAACGCGTCCCACGTCTGCGCGTAGTCGTCGCCCTCGAGGATCTCTGGCTCGGACCAGTACTCGCCGTGCTGCACCCGGACGTTGACCCGCGGGTTGGCCGTGCGGTCGGCGAGGTTGAGGTACCACGCCGGGTGTCGTTCGTGCCCGGCGAACGAGGCGACGACGATCGGGTGCCCGGCGGCGTCACGCCAGAACGGCAGGGCGACCTGGTGCACGGTGCCGGACCTGCGGCCGACCGTGCGAAGCAGCACGTGGTGCATCCCGGCGACGATCCACGCGGCGTCGTGGTCGGTGGCCTCCATCCCGGCCACGTGCTGCTTGCTGATCGCCGTGATCTGGTCGTGCGTCGGCGTCTCCCACGCCATCTCCACGTGCTGGTCGCTGGGCATCGCTGGTCCTCCGGTGTGGGGTCAGTGCAACAGGTCGGCGATCCGGCCCAGCTCGGCCGGATCGTCGGTCGAGACCATCAGGCTCGTCACCGGGCTCGACCGCCACGCGGCGAGCTTGTCACGGATCCGCGCCGGCGGCCCGACGAGCGAGATCTCGTCGGCGAACGCTTCGGGCACCGCGGCGATCGCCTCGTCGCGCCGCCCGGCGAAGAACAGCTCCTGGATCTGGGCGGCCTCGGCCGCGTACCCCATCCGGGCCATCAGCTCGGTGTGGTAGTTCTGCCCCTTGGCTCCCATCCCGCCGATGTAGAAGCCGAGCATCGCGCGCACCGGCCACAGCCCGGCAGACACCGCGTCGGGCCGGTCGTCGGTGATCTTGACGATCGCCAGCGCGGTGATCTCGAAGCCGGGCCTGGCCGCGGCCAGCTGACCGGCGTACACCTCCTGGCGGTACGGCGAGTAGTACAGCGGCAGCCAGCCGTCGGCGATCGCCGCGGTCTGGGCGACGTTCTTCGGTCCCTCTGCTCCGATGAAGATGGGGACGTCCGCGCGCAGCGGGTGGGTCATGATCTTGAGCGGCTTGCCCAGTCCCACCGAACCTGCGCCGCGGTACGGCAACGGGAAGAACGGGCCGTCGCTGGTGAGCGGGCCGTCGCGACGGAACGCGTCGCGCAGGATCTGCACGTACTCGCGGGTGCGTGCCAGCGGCTT
>CAZMHG010000242.1:0-5138 GCA_964565975.1 uncultured Ilumatobacteraceae bacterium
CGATGCTGCTCGGCGTCGACGGGGTGTGCATCATCACCCACGGCTCGTCCAACGCCACGGCTATGCACAACGCCATCCGCCTGGCCCACGACATGGCCGAGCGCGACATCGTCGGCCAGATCCGTGCCGCGGTCGGCGCCGCTTAGCTACGCTGGCCCGGGCCATCCGTCCCCGCAGGCCCCGCCGGGAACCCACAGAGGAGTGCATCGTGCCCGCTGAAACCCATGTCGAACACGGCCCGCTGGACCGAGCCGCGGTGTTCGAGATCGTGCGCGGCAACCTGGCCGACATCCTCGAGATCGATCCGTCGTCCATCAGCGAGGGTCAGTCCTTCGCCGACGACCTGGACGCCGACTCGCTGGCCCTGATCGAGTTGGTCGAGGCGCTGGAGGAAGAGCTCGGCGAGCGGTCGGTCGGGTTCCGCATCGAGGACGAGGACCTCGTGGACCTGAAGACCGTGCGTGACGCCGTGGACTACGTCTACGCCAAGGTGCAAGCAGCCTGAACCCTGACCAGCAGGCTCCCGCGACGCTGGACGCGCTGGCGGAGATCGTCGGGCACCGGTTCGATGACCAGTCGCTGCTGCGCCGGGCGATGGCCCACCGCTCGTGGTGCGCCGAGCACGGCGACGCGTTGTCCAACGAGCGCCTCGAGTTCCTCGGCGACGCCGTGCTGGGCTGGGTCGTGGCCGACGTGGCCTTCCGGGCCTTTCCCGACTCGTCAGAGGGCCAGCTCAGTGATCTGCGCAAGTCGGTGGTCAACGCCGCGGCGCTGGCCGACGTGGCCCGCTCGATCGGGCTCGGCCGGTACGTGATGCTCGGCCGCGGCGAGGCGCTGGCCGGTGGCGCCGACAAGACGTCGATCCTGTCCGACGCGATGGAGGCGTTGATCGGCGCGGTCTACCTCGACGGCGGCATGGTGGCCGCACACGACCTGGTCACCCGGCTGATCGGCGATCGGCTGGACGCCAACGCCAGCGCGCTGAATCGCCAGGACTACAAGACCCAGCTTCAGGAACTGGCCGCGCAGCGCGACCACGTGCCCGTCTACGCCGTCAGCGGGACCGGGCCGGACCACGCCAAGTCGTTCAAGGCGGTCGTCACCATCGACGGCGTCGAGCAGTGGCGGGGGAGCGGCCGGACGAAGAAGCTCGCCGAGCAGGCCGCGGCCGAGGCGGCAGTGCACGCGCTGCGATCCGATGCCTGAGCTGCCCGAGGTCGAGACCGTCCGCCGCGGCCTGGCTCAGCATGTCTCCGGGCGGCGGATCCGTGACGTCGAGGTCGGCCGGGAGCGCACCGTCCGGCGAACGTCGGCCCAGGCGCTGGTCGACGGGCTGCGCGGCGCGACGATCACCGGCTTCGGGCGTCGTGGCAAGTACCTGCTGGGTCACCTCGACACCGGCGAGGTGTTGATGATCCACCTGCGGATGAGCGGGCGGGTGCTGCTCAGCCCGTCCGGCGCCGAGCGCCCGGCGCACACCCACGTGGTCCTGCACCTCGACGGCTCGCCCCCCGAGGAGCTGTGGTTCGTCGACCCGCGAACCTTCGGGGAGATGGTCGTGTTCGACCCCGCAGCGGTGGCCGATGAGCTTCCCGAGCTGCACCATTTGGGCGTCGATCCGATCACCGACGGGTTGACCAGGGCCGAGCTGGCCCGGGTGCTACGCGGCCGCAACCGCCAGCTCAAGGCACTGCTGCTCGACCAGCGCGTCATCGCCGGGATCGGCAACATCTACTGCGACGAGATCCTCCACCTGGCCAGGCTGCGGCCCGATCGGTCCGCAGCCACGCTGTCGGGCGCCGACATCGGCCGACTGCACCGGGCCATCCACGGCATCCTCGGCGCGGCCATCGAGGCCGGTGGGAGCACTCTGTCGGACACCCAGTACGTGGACGTGATGGGCGACGGGGGCACGTTCCAGCTGGACCACCGGGTGTACGACCGCGCCGGGCAGCGCTGCCGCACCTGCCGCCGGGCGACGATCGAGCGGGTCATCTGCGCCGGCCGCTCCACGTGCTGGTGCCCGCGCTGCCAACACTGACCAACGGACCCGTGGGTCCAGGGGTGCCGGGGGTGCGGTCCGGTAGGGTCGGGGCGCCGTGTTCCTGAAGTCGATGACCCTCAAAGGATTCAAGTCGTTCGCCGACGCCACCACCCTTCAGCTGGAGCCGGGGGTCACCGTCGTCGTCGGTCCGAACGGGTCCGGCAAGTCGAACGTGGTGGACGCGATCGCCTGGGTGCTGGGCGCCCAGGCCCCCAGCGCCGTGCGCAGCCAGAAGATGGACGACGTGATCTTCGCCGGGACGGCCAAGCGACCGGCGCTCGGTCGGGCTGAGGTGGCGCTGACGATCGACAACTCGGCAGGGCTCCTGCCGATCGAGTTCACCGAGGTCACGGTGTCGCGCACCCTGTTCCGCAGCGGGGAGAGCGAGTACGCGATCAACGGGGTCACCTGCCGCCTGCTCGACGTCCAGGAGCTCCTCAGCGACGCCGGGGTTGGCCGCCAGCAGCACGTCATCGTCAGCCAGGGCCAGATCGACGCCGTGCTGAACGCCCGGGCCGAGGATCGCCGCTCGATCATCGAGGAGGCGGCCGGGGTGCTCAAGTACCGCCGCCGCCGGGAGAAGGCCGCTCGGCGGCTCGACGCCACCGAGGCCAGCCTGCTGCGGGTCCAGGACCTGTTGCGCGAGGTCCGCCGCCAGCTGCGCCCGCTGGAACGCCAGGCCGAGGCGGCGCGTCGCCACGGCGACCTCGTCGCCGAGCTCGGCCGGCTGCAGGTGTTCTTGGCCGGGCGCGAGATCGCCGGTCTGCGCACCCGACTGGCGTCGGTCGCCGTGCTGCGCCGCGAGACCGGCGCACGGGACCACGAGCTGCGCGCCGAACTGGCCCGGCTCGACACCGACGTGCTTGCCGCGGAGGCCGAACTGACCGCCCGCGGCGACTTCGACCTGGGCGACGAGATGGTGCGCGTCGAGCAGTTGCGCGAACGTGCGCGCGGTACGGCGGCGGTGCTCGCCGAGCGGCGGCGCAGCATGGAACGTGACCGCGGCCAGCTGATGGACAGCGGCGTCGTCGCCAACCTGGAGGCCGAGGCGGCACGGCTGGCCGAGGAGCTGTCGGCCGTCCAGGCAGCGCTCGTCGAGGCCGGCCCTCAGGCCGAGGCGTTGCTGGCCGACGAGGAAGCGTTCGCCGCGGAACGTGACGCGGCCATGTCGTCGTGGGAGACCGAGTCCCCGGCGAACGGTGGGCCGTCTGCGGCGAGCCGCGCTGCGGAAGCTCGGGGCGTGCTGCGCACGTTGCGCTCCAACCGTGACCGCCTCGCCGGCGAGGCCCGCCGGCGCGATCAGCGGCTCGCCGCGCTGCGCGCCCGCATCGAATCGCTGACCGCCGAGACGGCGACGTTGCTGCACGATTGCCAGGCGGCCGAGTCGGCCGAGAGCGCGCTCGTCGCCGAGGCCGAAGCGGCCGACGCCGAGCGCAACGGTGCATCTGCCGACGCGGCGCGCCTCACCGCCGACCGCCAGGCGATCACCGAGCGGACCGGGCAGTGGACGGCGCGGGCCGAGGCGCTGTCGCTCGCGCTGGAGAGTGCCCGGGCGCGGGCCGGCGCAGCGCACCTCGCCGGCGTCGACGGCGTGCTCGGCACGGTGCTCGACCTGATCGAGATCGACGCCGGCTGGGAGGCCGCCGTCGAGGCCGCGCTGGGCGAGGCACTGCAGGCCGTCGTCGTCGCCTCACCCGACGCCGGGCGCGCCGCCTTGGCGTCGTTGGCCTCCGCCGACGTGCCGGGCGCCGTGCTGGCGGTCGGCCTGCGCGCCGCCGAGTTGTCCGTCGGCGGGCCGGGCCAGGCCGTGCGTCCGCACGTACGCAGCGCGCAGCCACGGATCGACGACCTGCTCGACGTGATCCTCGGCGGTGCACGGCGGGTCGGCGGATGGCAGGAGGCGCTCGACGTTGCCGTCGGCGATCCCACGGCGATCGTCGTCACCGACCACGGCGACCGGTTCGGACCTGCCGGTTGGCGGCTCGGGACGGCCGGTGGGGGAGCGACCGCGGCAGCGCTGGACGAGGCCGAGGCGCGCGCTGCCGAGGCCCGCGACGAGCTCGCCGTGGTCGACGCGCAGCTGACCGAGGCGACGTCGCGAGCAGCGCTCGCCCAACACCGGGTCGCCGCGGCGAGCGCACAGCTCGACCGCCACGACGCCCGGTTCTCGGCGATGTCCGAACGGCTGGCCAAGTGCAACGCCGAGCATCGCGACGCGGTCGCCGAGCTTCACGGCGAGGCTGGCTCGGCCGGCGAAGCCGACAGCGCCCGACTGGCCGGCCTGGAAGCCGCCCTGCCCGGGCTCGAGGCGGACGAGACCGCCGAGGCCGACGCCGTGCGGCGGCGGCGCGAGGACCGCGCCGTGCTCGACCAGCGGGCCCGGGCACTCGCCGCCAGGCGCCAGCAGCTCGAGGTACGCAACGCCGGCCTGCTCGAACGCCAGCAGCTGCTCGAACGGCGCGCCGAGGAGACCGAACGCCGCCTGCAAGCCGACCAGGTGGCCCGCGCCGAGGCGGCGCGCCACCGCGAGATCGTCGAGCGCTCGATCGCCGTGGTCGACGGATTGGCCGAGCTGGTGGGCGGCCACCGGGCGGAGATCGAGACCCGGCACGAGGAGCTGTCCGCGCTGCGTCGCCGTCAGAGCGACGAGGTCAGGGCGATCGCCGCGCGGCTCGACGTGGCCCGCCGCGGCCGCCAAGCCGCCGAGCGCCAGCTGGACGAACTGCGTGAGCAGGTCCGCCGGGCCGAGCTCGACGAGGCCGAGCTGCGCATGCGCCTGCAGGGGGCCGTCGAGGTGCTGCGGCGCGATCACGACGTGGAACCGGCCGTCGCCGAGGCGGCCGAAATGCCCGCCGTGCCCGAGGGCTCCAACCCGCCGGCCCGTGCCCGCGAACTGGAACGCGAGCTCAAGCTGATCGGCCCGATCAACCCGCTGGCGCTGGAGGAGTTCACCGAGCTCCAGGAACGGCACCGCTTCCTGGAGGAGCAACTCGAGGACGTCCGCCAAACCCGGCGCGAGCTGATGCGGGTGATCAAGGCGGTGGACCAGGAGATCCAGAGCGTGTTCGCTGCTGCCTTCGCCGACGTCAGCGGG
>CAZMHG010000243.1:0-5094 GCA_964565975.1 uncultured Ilumatobacteraceae bacterium
CGCAGCGATCGCGGGCCGGATGCGCTGGCCATCACGATCGCGTCACCGATCATCGAGCACAGCGCGAGGAGGGCGAAGGGCACGGCGCGGTACGTGAGCGCCGGCAGGACCATCGTCAAGATGAACAACGGCTGGGCCCACGGCCGCACGTCGACCGGCATGCACGCCTGGATCGCCGCGGTGGCCATCGCAATGGCGATCAGGCGGCCGCGGCCAGGTGCACCGGAACGGTGACGACGACGATCGCGCAGGTCCAGCAGTACAGCGCGCAGCCGATCAGCCACCACGCGGCGCCCGGCAGCATCGCGCCCGA
The DNA here is from genome assembly GCA_964565975.1 of uncultured Ilumatobacteraceae bacterium. Classification (GTDB taxonomy): domain Bacteria; phylum Actinomycetota; class Acidimicrobiia; order Acidimicrobiales; family Ilumatobacteraceae; genus JAKOUY01. Next base: position 314 of record CAZMHG010000243.1, read on the forward strand.
CCCTGCGAGCAGCGGCAGCATGCCGAAGCCGACGGACAACCACAGCACAGGCGCGCGGCCGTGGAACAGCTGGAACTCGTCCGCATCGGTCGCCAACAACACGCTGGAGATCCGATGTGGACCACCCGGTGCCAGCCGCTCCTGGCCCTGCTTCGCCACGCTGCAACGATAATGCCCGAACGCGTACGATGCGGGCGGTGAGCAAGCGCATCCGGCCCGACGCCGTCGTCACGCCCGGAGACCGGCGCAGCGGCCGGATCCTGCACCGCGACCCGAGCGCGTTCAACCGGATGGCCGTCACGCATGCGCTGCTCGCGGTGGGTGACGTGGCGTTGATCGTCGCCCTCGCCGACAGCTTCCTCGCCCTGAAACCGGACGAGGGCCGGGTCAAGGTGCTGCTCTACCTGCTGATCAGCTTCGCCCCGTTCGCCGTCGTCGCGCCGCTCATCGGCCCGGCGGTCGACCGTGCTCCTGGCGGGCGGCGCAACGTGATCCGGATCACCGCGCTCGCCCGAGCGGTGATCTACTTCCTGCTGGTGTTCACGCTCGGCGGGTTGTGGATGTACCCGCTGGCGTTCATGGTCCTGGTGTTGCAGAAGACGTACGGCGTGTCCAAGTCGGCGCTGGTGCCCAGCGCGGTGGTCACCCAGGCCGAACTGGTCGAGGCGAACTCGAAGCTCGGCCTGATCTCCGCGGTGTGCGGCGGGCTGGCGGCGATCCCGTTGGGCATCCTGTCGCTGATCTCGCCGCGGGTCACCCTGTTCGCCGGGGCATTGGTGTTCGTCGCCGGCTGGATCGTCGCCCGCGACCTGCCCGGCGACGCCGTCGCCGACGAACCGGTCGAGACCGCCGAGCGCGAAGAGCTGCGCCAGCCGCACCTGCTGGTGGCCGCGTCCGGCGTCGCCGCGATCCGCGCCTGCATGGGCCTGCTGTTCTTCCACATCTTCTTCTGGCTGCGTGCGCAGCACCTGCCGAGCTACTGGCTGGCGCTGGCCATCGCCTCGGTCACCGTCGGCCTGCTGGTGGGCAACGCCATCGCGCCGGTGCTGCGCCGCCACGTCGGCGAGGACCGGATGCTCACCGGCGCGCTGGGGCTGGTCGCCGTTGCGGGGGTGGTCGCGGCCATCGCCGGCGGCCCGTGGGCGGCGGTGATGCTGTCGGTCGCGGTGAACACGTCGGCGTCCGTGGCGCGCATGGCGTTCGAGTCGCTGGTCCAGCGCGATGCTCCGGACGCCAACCAGGGGCGCGCCTTTGCCCGCTTCGAGGCCCGCTTCCAGCTGGCGTGGGTGCTCGCCGGCGTTCCGCCGACGCTGTTCACCCTGCCCGGCTGGCTGGGGTTCCTGCTGGTCGGCCTGATCGGTGCGTTCGGGACGGCGGCCTACGTGATGGGCGGCGTGGACAAGCTGCTCACAACTCCAGACGGGCAACCCAGAGTCCGGGTGCGGCGAACTCCGAAGGCGTCGGCAGCGGATTGGGACGCGCCATCATCGCCACCAATCGACCTTCCGCCTCCGGGCCCGACAGGCGATCCATCACCCCGGCAATGAACTGCTTGCCGCGCTGGACCTCGGCCTGGGTGAGCTGCAGGCCGAGCAACCGCTGCACGTAGACGTCGTCGGGCGAGTGCTCGATCCGGCGCCGGCGGATCGCCTCGGCCACGCTGATCGCCTCGCCGCCGATCAACCGGACGGTGACCGCGTCGGCGATGTAGTCGACCAGGCCGACCACAGCGCCGAACGCCGCGTCGAGGTGCGGTTTCAGCTCGCGCTGCTCGTCCGATTCGACGGCGCCGAGGACGATCGCCGGGTCGCTCATCGCCCGTTGGATCGCCTGCATCGGGTCGTCGTCTCCGTCGGTGTCCAGCGTGGCGAGCTGTTCGACGAGGGCGTCGGGGTCCGGCCGGAAGGCGCCGGCGTGGCGGCGGACCAGTGACGACAGGTCGGCACGCACCGTGCCGAGACCGAACACGACGTGGCCGATCTGCTCCTGGGCGAGCACCCACAGGCGAAGCTCGTCGGCGGGCACGCTCCAGTCGGCGGCGAACGCGTCGATCGTCGCCGGGACCAGCAGCAGGTCGGCGCCCTCACGCGGGATCGGCAGGTCGTACCGGCCGAAGGCCCGCTTGGCCATCCGCCCGACCATCGAACCGATCGCCATGCCCATCATCGACGGGGCCATCATCTGGCTGAGGCCGGTGAGCATCGCCACCGTGGGGTCGCCCGCCGGGTCGGTCGTCGGTCGCCGGCCGAGCGAGGTGGCCAGGTCGGTGAACAGCGGGCGGTACGCCTCGAGCGTGCGCTGGGCCCACATGCCCGGCGTGACGGTGGTGATCGCCGGGCCACCGGGGCCGAGCGGTGGGTCGACCTGCATCACGTCGCCCACCTGCATCGCCGCGATCGCGGCGAGGCGTTCGAGGGCGATGCGCTGCGCCGGGTCGACGTTGGCCTCGGCCGCGCCGTCGGTGGCGGCGAGGTGGGCGAACTGGCGAGCTGCGTCCCAGTTGAGCGGGCCCTGCCCGGCTAGCGCCTTGGCGAGGTCGCCGAACATCGGCAACGCGGAGAACGGGTTGTCGTCCGGGCTGGGCCGGTCGGGCACGTCGCCAGTCATGACCGCAGCCTACGGACCAAGCCGACCCTCTGGGCGGGCGGGCCTACCGGCGCGGCAGGGCGCTGGTGACCTGCTTGACGCGGGTGTAGTCGTCCAGGGCGAGCAGCGACAGGTCGTTGCCGTGGCCGGAGTGCTTGTACCCGCCGTTGGGCAGTTCGGCCGGCTGGATCAGGTGGCAGTTGACCCACACCTGGCCGAAGTCGAGGTCGCTGCTGACCCGCAACGCCGTCTCGTAGTCCCTGGTCCACACGCTGGCGGCCAGGCCGTAGCGGACGTCGTTGGCCAGCTGCACGGCCTGCGCCTCGTCGGCGAACGGCTGCACGGTCTGGACAGGCCCGAAGATCTCGTCCTGGATCATCTCGTCGTCCTGGCGCAGGCCGGTGATGATGGTCGGGCGGACGAAGAACCCGCCGCCGACCCGATCCTCGGTCCCGCCGGTGCGGATGGTGGCGTGTGCCGGGGTGCGCGCCAGGAAACCGGTGACCTTGGCGAAGTGCGCGGCGTTGTTCAACGGGCCGAAGCTCGGGTTGTCCGCCGGCGCGCCGTAGGTCTTGGCTTCGTACTCGGCGACCATCGCGTCGACGAACGCGTCGTGGATCCGCTCGTGCACCAGGACGCGGCACCCTGCGGCGCAATCCTGGCCGCCGTTGACCAGACCGGCGGCCGCTACGCCCGCTGCCGCCGCGGCGATGTCGACGTCGTCGAACACCACCACCGGCGCCTTGCCGCCGAGCTCGAGGTGGACCCGCTTGAGATCCTTGGCCGCGGCGAGCGAGACCTCGTGCCCGGCGCGGGTGCTGCCCGTCACCGAGATCAACGACGGGATCGGATGGTCGACGAGGGCCCGGCCGGTGTCGCGGTCGCCGATGACGATGTTCAGCACCCCGGGTGGCAGGTGCTCGCCGATGATCTTGCCGAGCAGGGACGCGGTCACCGGCGTCGTGTCGGACGGCTTGAGGACCACGGTGTTGCCGGCCGCCAGCGCCGGGCCGAACTTCCACACCGCCATCATCAGCGGGTAGTTCCACGGCGACACCTGACCACACACGCCGACCGGTTCGCGGCGGACGGCCGAATCGAAACCGGGCACGAACGACGCGCTGGCGATCCCGGTGAGGTTGCGGGCGATCGTGGCGAAGTAGCGGAGGTGATCCACGAGCATCGGGAACTCCTCGTTGCGCATGTACCCCAACGGCTTGCCGGTGTTGCGCGTCTCGGCGTCGATGAACTCGTCCGCGTTGGCTTCCAGCGAGTCGGCGATCCGCAGGATCGCCAGGCTGCGCTCGGCCGGGGTGGTGCGCCGCCACGAGGCGAAGGCCCGCTCGGCGGCGCGGCACGCCTGGTCGACGTCCTCGGCGTTGGACACCGGCGCCTGGAGGTAGGCCTGCGCCGTGGACGGATCGACGATGTCGATGACGGCGTCTCCCCGCGCAGCGCAATACGTCCCGTCGATGAAGTTCTGCAGCAGCGTCACGGTGTCCTCGTCGTTCGCAGGTGGAGGCCGTTGCGGCCCAGGGCGGAGCCGGTTGTAGTGCACCGGCGGCGGTGCCGTCAATGTCACCCCGGGTGCCGGATCATCGCCCCGCCGCTCGCCGGCCGGTCGCCCGCAGCCGTGCCAGCCGCCGTGCCCACGCCGGACTCGTTAGCGTTGGCCGGCGATGACAGGACATGCTGCGCACGGGGAGCCAAGGCGGGTTGCCATCGTGACCGGTGCCAGCCGCGGGCTCGGGTTGGCGTGCGCCAGGCGGCTTGCCGCCGACGGTGTGGCCGTGGCCCTGGTCGGCCGCGACGCATCCGCACTGGACATCGCCCGGGCCGGGCTGGCCGAGACCGGCGCGGTGTGCACATCGATCGTCGCCGACATCCGCCGGCCGGCGGCATGCGACCGTGTGGTCGACGAGACCGTCGCCGTCTTCGGCCGGCTGGACGTGGTGGTCAACGCGGCGGGCGTGTTCCCGCGGCGCCCGATCCTGTCGATCACCCCCGACGACTGGGCCCACGTCCTGGACACCAACCTGCTCGGTACCTACTACCTGGCGGTGGCCGCCGTGCCGCGGATGCGCGAGGTCGGGGGTGGGCGGATCGTCAACGTCACCTCGGTCGACGCGGTGAAGGCCCACCCGCCCAACGCCCACTACGCGGCGAGCAAGGCCGCGGTGCTGAGCATCACCCGG
>CAZMHG010000244.1:0-5084 GCA_964565975.1 uncultured Ilumatobacteraceae bacterium
GTTGCGGACGATCACGACGCCACCGTTGGGCCCGGGCACCGAGCCCTTGACGAGCAGCAGGTTGCGCTCGGCGTCGGCCTGGACGACCTCGAGGTTGAGCGTGGTGACCTGCTCGTGGCCCATGTGACCGGCCATCCGCAGACCCTTGAAGACGCGACCGGGGAACGAGCAGGCGCCGATCGAGCCGGGCGCACGATGGTGCTTGTGGTTACCGTGCGAGGCGCCCTGGCCGGCGAAGTTGTGACGCTTCATCCCGCCGGCGAAACCCTTGCCACGGCTGACCGCGGTGACATCGACCCGCTGGCCCTGGGAGAGGGTGTCGACCTTGATCTCGTCGCCGACCTTGAAACCGTCGACCGAATCGAGACGCAGCTCGACGACCTTGCGGCCCGGCTCGACACCGGCCTTGGAGAAGTGACCGGCCTCGGGCTTGGTCAGCTTGCGCTGATCGCGGTGGCCGTAGGTGACCTGCAGCGCGGCGTAACCGTCGCGTTCGGTCGTCTTCACCTGCACGATGCGCGCAGGCTCGACGCGGAGCACGGTGACGGGGACGATCTTGTCGTCGACCCACACTTGGCTCATGGCGAGCTTCTCGCCAACGATCGCTTGTAGTGCCATATCGGCATGCCCTTTTCGGTCGGTGCCCGGTTGCAACCCGGGCGCTGTGTCGTGACATACAGATGCTCCGTGGGCACACGCCCAACGGAGCACCGGACATATGTCGTGCCGGCTGGTCCCCCGGTTGGGGCGCATCCGGACGTCGATTGCGTGCACCTCGCGATGCACAAGGGCTAGACGCTACCGGAGCAGGCGAAGGCCAGGCAACCTGCGGGCGCCACCGGCGGGCGGCGTTTGCCCGTCCGGAGCCGCCGCGGGTATAGGTTCTCTCGTGCTATTGCGCCCGTCGCGGCCTCGGCAGAACTGACCTACCCTCACATGTCCAGACTCAAGAGAATCCTGCTCGGCAAGCCGCTGTCCAGCGACCAGGAGGCGCACCAACGGCTGAGTAAGAAGATCGCCTTGCCGGTCTTCGCTTCCGACGCGATCTCGTCCACCGCCTACGCGGTCGACGAGATCATGGTCGTGATCCTGATCCAGGCGGGCGCCGGCGGGGCGTACGCCTTCCGGCCGGTGTTCCCCATCGCGATCATCGTCGCTGTCCTGCTGGCGATCGTGACGATGAGCTACTGGCAGACGATCCACGCCTACCCGTCCGGCGGCGGTGCGTACATCGTCAGCCGCGAGAACCTCGGGCGCAACCCGTCACTGGTCGCCGGCGCGGCCCTGTTGACCGACTACATCCTGACGGTCGCGGTGTCGGTCGCCGGCGGTGTGCTGGCGATCCGGACCGCGTTCAACCTGGACCACACCTGGGCCGTGCCGTTGTGTCTGGCCTGCGTGTTCCTGATCACCGTCATCAACCTGCGCGGCGTCAAGGAGTCCGGCGCGGCGTTCGCCGGGCCGACGTACTTCTACATCCTGATGGTCGTCCTGCTGATCGTCACCGGCCTGTACCGGGTGCTCGTCCAGGGACTTGGCCCGATCCCCGAAAAGCTGCTCTCCGAAGACGCGATCGGGGTGTCCAAGGGCGTCAAGTCCCTGGGGTTCATGATGCTCCTGCGGGCCTTCTCGTCCGGCGCCGTGGCCCTGTCGGGCGTGGAGGCGATCTCCAACGGCGTTCCGGCGTTCAAGAAGCCGGAGTCGAAGAACGCCTCGGTCACCCTGGTGTGGATGTCGTCGATCCTCGGCACGTGCTTCCTGGGGGTCGCCTACCTGGCGTCGCGGCTGCATCCGTTCCGCGGCGAGAACGACGGCAACGGCCTGGGCCTGCTCGCCGAGCACATCTACGGCGGGCGCAACGTGTTGTACTGGCTGCTGCTGATCGCCACGTTCGCCGTGCTGATCCTGGCGGCCAACACCGCCTACGCCGACTTCCCGCGGCTGTCGTCGCTGATCGCCCGTGACGGCTTCCTGCCCCGCCAGTTCTTCAACCGTGGGGCGCGTCTGGTGTTCAGCAACGGCGTGCTGTTCCTCGCCGTGGTCGCCGGGCTGCTGATCGTGGTGTTCAACGGCGACATCTCCTCGCTGATCCCGCTGTACGCGTTCGGCGTGTTCACCGGGTTCACCCTCAGCCAGTCGGGCATGGTGGTGCACCACTTCAAGGAGAAGGAACCCCATTGGCGTGTCGGTGCCGCGATCAACGCCGTCGGCGCGTTCACCACCGGCCTGATCGCCACCATCGTCGTGGTGTCCAAGTTCACCGAGGGCGCGTGGATCCCTGCAGCGCTGATCCCGATGATGGTCATCGGGTTCAAGGCCGTCGGCAAGCACTACGCCAAGTGCCGGGCCGCCGTGGCCACCACGCCTGGCTACCAGCCACCACGCGAGACCCACACGATGGTCGTCCTCGTCGGCGGCATCAACAAGGGCGTGCTGCACGGGTTGAAGTACGCCAAGAGCCTGAACCCGGACCGCTTGATCGCGCTGAGCGTGGCCAGCGACGACCACGAGCGCCAGCAGATCGAACGCGCCTGGGCCGACTACAAGGTGCCGGTCGACCTCACGGTGATCTACTCGCCGTACCGCGAGCTGGCCAAGCCGGTGCTCGAGTTCCTGGACGACCTGGACGCCCGGCACAAGGACGACATCATCACCGTCGTGATCCCCGAGCTGGTCACGTCGTGGAAGTCGCAGTGGCTGCACAACTCCAGCGCGCTGACGCTGAAGGCCAAGCTGCTGCACCGGCCGCACACCGTGGTGGTGTCGGTGCCCACGCACATGGCCGACAGCGGCGAGATCTCGTTCTAGTCAAAGACAAGGAGAACACGATGCACATCATCGTGGTCGGATGCGGCCGGGTCGGCTCGACGGTGGCCGCAGACCTCATCGAGCAAGGACACACGGTCTGTGTGGTCGACCGGCGCAAGGACGCGTTCCTCCGGTTGCCGCCGGACTTCGGCGGGCGCACGCTGGAAGGCGTCGGCTTCGACCGCGACGTGCTGCGCGAGGCGGGCATCGAGCAGCCGGCGGTCGCCCTCGCCGCCGTCACCAGCGGCGACAACTCGAACATCATGATCGCCCGCGTGGCCCGCGAGACGTTCGGGGTGGAGAACGTGATCGCCCGGATCTACGACCCGCGGCGCGCCCAGGTGTACGAACGCCTGGGGATCACGACGGTCGCCTCGGTCGCCTGGACCGCGGCACGGGTGATGCGCAAGCTGCTGCCGAGCGGGCTGCAGCCGGTGTGGGTCGACCCGTCGGCGACGTACATCATGGTCGAAGAGGTCGTGCCCGCTGCCGCAGCCGGACGCTCGGTCGCCGACATCCAGGAGTCGGTCGGCGGCAAGATCGTGCTCATCCGACGCGACGGTGTGCAGCGCCTCGGCGAGCGCAGCACGTTGCTGCAAGAGGGCGACCGCGTCCACGTGATGATCGCGTCCGGCGACGAGACGAAGCTGGACCACATGTTCGAGGCCGCCCAGGGCGCGCACTAGCGGGCGCCGGGAACATCGAAGGAGCAGGTGACGAGATGAAGGTATTGATCGTCGGCGCAGGCAGCGTCGGGCGACACATGGCCGAGCAGCTGACGCTGTCGGGTCACGAGGTGACGATCATCGACCAGGACCCGAGGGTGGTCAAGGAGAAGGAGCGCAAGGGCAAGGTCCACGGCGTGACCTGGGTGCTCGGCGACGGTTGCGAGCTGGCCACGCTCGCCCGCGCCGGTGCCGCCCAGATCGACGTCGTCGCCGCGGCGACCGGCGACGACGAGGACAACCTGGTCGTGTCGCTGCTGTCCAAGCAGGAGTTCGCCGTGCCGCGTGTCGTCGCCCGGGTCAACAACCCGCGCAACGAGTGGATGTTCACGGAGATGTGGGGCGTCGACGTGTCGGTCTCCACGCCGCACCTGCTCACCGCACTGGTCGAGGAGGCCGTCAACGTCGGCTCGCTCGTCCGGCTGCTGTCGCTCGAGGGCGGTCGAGCCCGGCTCGACGAGGTCACGTTGTCGGACACGTCGCCGGCCATCGGCAAACGCATCGACCACGCCGGCTTCCCGCGCGAGGCTGCCGTCGTCGCCGTGGTGCGCGACGGGCACGTGGTCGTCCCCACCCCCGACACCATCCTGCAGGCCGGCGACGAGGTGCTGGTGCTGGTCAGCGGCGATGCCGACGAGGCAGATCGGGCGGTGCGCAGCGTGCTGGTCGGGCAATGAGCCTGCTCCGCCGCCGCAAGGATGCGGGCGAGGCAGCGGCCGCGGTCGACGCCGGCGTCGCCGTGGACCTGGACGGCGTGGTCGAGATCGGCTCGGTCGTCGCTCGCTCGCGGGTCCGGGTGGTCGGCGCGGTCACCGTGATCACGTCCCGACCGGGTCACGGGATCCCGGCGCTGTCGGCCGTGTTGCGTGACGACACGGGGGCGGCGACGCTGATCTGGACCGGTCGCCGCTCGATCGGTGGCGTGTCGCTCGGCCGACGGCTGCTCGTGGAAGGGGTGCCCTCCAGCCGCGGCGGTCAGCTGGAGTTCACCAACCCGTCGTTCACCCTGCTGCCGCACTGATCGGCGACGCTCACAACCACCCGCGCCTGCGAAACGCCCGGTACAGCGCCAGGCACACCCCGAGCATCACCACCAGCACCACCGGATAGCCCCACCGCTGGTCGGTCTCGGGCATGAAGTCGAAGTTCATCCCGTAGATCCCGGCGATCATCGTCGGGACCGCGGCGATCGCGACCCACGCCGAGATGCGCCGCATGTCGTCGTTCTGCTGCGCGGCGACCTGGGCCTGGTTGGCCCCGTGGGCGGTCTGGATCAGCTGCATCAACGACTCGGTGCGGGCGACGACGCGCTGGACCTGGGTGATCGAGGCACGCAACTCCTCGAGGGTCTGCTTGGTCCACCCGAGCTGGCGGTGACGGGCGAGCTGGATCAGGGGGTCCTCCATCGCCTCGACCGCGAGGTGCAGCTCGCGGACCTGGCGTGACAGGTTGAGCAACCGGCGCACCGGGCGCTGCCGGCTCTCCGACAGGACCTCGCGTTCGACCTCGACGGCGTCGTTCTCGAACCCGTCGAGCGCCGGCCGGTACGAC
>CAZMHG010000245.1:0-5067 GCA_964565975.1 uncultured Ilumatobacteraceae bacterium
GTGCCCGACCTGGCCGACCAGTGCCTGATCGTCAACGGCGTGGCCAAGACCTACGCGATGACCGGGTGGCGCGTCGGCTGGATGATCGGGCCCAGCGACGTGATGAAGGCGGCGATCAACTTCCAGTCGCACGCCACGTCGAACATCTGCAACGTCGGCCAGGTCGCCGCGCTGGCCGCGGTGTCGGGCGACCTGTCGGCAGTGGCGATGATGCGTGACGCGTTCGAGCGGCGCGGCACGGTGATGCACCGGATGCTCGGCGAGATCCCCGGCGTCACCTGCCTCCAACCACAGGGCGCGTTCTACTGCTACCCGAACGTGTCAGCGCTGCTCGGCCGCCCCCTCGGGCCGAAGGGCACGGTGAGCAACTCGACCATGGAACTGGCCGACGCGATCCTGGACCAGGCCAAGGTCGCCTTCGTCCCGGGTGAGGCGTTCGGGAGCGCCGGCTACGCCCGGTTCAGCTTCGCGATGTCCGACGACGACATGGTCGAAGGCATCCGCCGGATCGGCGAGTGGGTCCAGGCGTAGCCTCGGACACAGCCGCAGCGCCAGGTGCCACCGGCCCCGCCCCGCCACGCAACGAAGGAGTGGGTGCGATGACCACGCCCGCCGAGCAGCCAATTGAGCAGTACGTCGTCGGTGTGGACTTCGGCACGTTGTCCGGGCGGGCCCTCGTGGTGCGCGTCCGCGACGGCGAGGAGTGCGGCTCGGCCGTCCATCAGTACCGCCACGGCGTGATGGACCGCACGCTGGCGGGCACCGACACCACGCTGCCACCCGACTGGGCGCTGCAGGTCCCCGACGACTACCGCGACGTGCTGCGCCTGGCGGTGCCGGCGGCGGTTGGCGCGGCGGCGATCGATCCGTCGGCGGTGATCGGCATCGCCACGGACTTCACCGCCTCCACGCCGATGCCGGTGCTCGCCGACGGCACGCCGCTGTGCGAGGTGGCCGGTTTCGCCGACCGTCCGCACGCCTACGTCAAGCTGTGGAAGCACCACGCCGCGCAGCTGCAAGCGGACCGGATCAACGCGCTCGCGGCAGCGACGCGCCAGCCGTGGCTGGCGCGGTACGGCGGGTTCATCTCCAGCGAGTGGGAGTACGCCAAGGCGCTGCAGGTGCTGGAAGAGGACCCGGGCGTGTACGCGCGGATGGACCACTGGGTGGAGGCCGCCGACTGGATCGTGTGGCAGCTGTGCGGCACCTACCTGCGCAACGCCTGCACGGCCGGGTACAAGGGCATCTTGCAGGACGGCGCGTCTCCCGACGAGCGCTTCGAGGCCGGCCTGAACCCGTCGTTCGCCGGCTTCGCGGCGACCAAGCTGGCACACACGATCGGCGAGCTCGGCCAGCGCGCCGGCGGCCTGACGGCGCAGGCTGCGTCGTGGACCGGCCTGGCCGAAGGGATCGCCGTCGCCGTGGGCAACGTGGACGCGCACGTCACCGCGCCCGCGGCGCAGGCGGTGCGGCCCGGCCAGATGCTGGCGATCATGGGCACCTCCACGTGTCACGTGATGCCCCACGACCATCTCGCCGAGGTGCCCGGCATGTGCGGCGTCGTCGACGGTGGCATCGTCGCCGGCCTCTACGGATACGAAGCGGGGCAGTCCGGTGTCGGCGACATCTTCGCCTGGTACGTCGACAACCAGGTGCCCGGTCGCTACGCGGCCGACGCCCATGCGGCAGGTCGGACGCTGCACGAGCACCTCACCGAGCTGGCCTTCTCCGAGCCGCCCGGCGCTCACGGCGTGGTTGCCCTCGACTGGGTCAACGGCAACCGGTCGGTGCTGGTCGACACGGCGCTGTCCGGCGTGGTCGTCGGCCAGACGCTGGCGACGCGCGCCGAGCAGGTGTACCGCGCCTTGCTCGAAGCCACCGCCTTCGGCACCCGCACGATCATCGAGACGTTCGCCGCGGCCGGTGTGCCGGTGACCGAGCTGTTCGTCGCCGGTGGCCTGCTGCGCAATCGCCACCTGATGCAGCTGTACGCCGACGTGGTGCGCATGCCGATCTCCACGATCGCCTCGTCCAACGGGCCAGCCCTCGGAGCTGCGATCCATGCTGCGGTCGCCGCCGGCGCGTACCCCGACGTGCTCGCTGCGAGCGAACGGATGGGCCGCGTCGAGCGCGACGTGTACCAGCCACAGGCCGCCGCGGCCGACGTGTACGACCGGTTGTACGCCGAGTACCGCACGCTGCACGACTACTTCGGACGAGGCCACAACGACGTGATGAAACGACTCCGCCGGCTGCGCGACGAATGCCTGCCGCGATGAGCAGCGTTCCCGAGCATGCTGCCGTCCGCGCCGTGCGCGAGCAGGTCGCCGCGCTGCACGGCGAGCTGCCCAGGCACGGGCTCGTGGTGTGGACCGGCGGGAACGTCAGCGGGCGCGTCCCGGGCCACGACCTGTTCGTGATCAAGCCGTCCGGGGTCGGCTACGACGAGCTGACCCCCGAGGCGATGGTCGTCTGCGACCTCGACGGACAGGTGATCGCCGGGTCGCCGGGCAGCGAGCGGTCGCCCTCGTCGGACACCGCCGCGCACGCCTACGTGTACCGCAACATGGCCGGCGTCGGCGGGGTGGTCCACACCCATTCGCCGTACGCCACGGCGTGGGCCGCCCGGCACGAGCCGATCCCGTGCGTGATCACCGGCATGGCCGACGAGTTCGGTGGCGAGATCCCCGTCGGCCCGTTCTCGATCATCGGCGACGAATCGATCGGTCGCGGGATCGTGGCGACCCTGACCGGTCATCGATCGCGTGCGGTGCTGATGGCCAACCACGGCGTGTTCACGATCGGCGGGAACCCGCGCGAGGCGGTGAAGGCGGCGGTGATGTGCGAGGACGCGGCACGCACGGTGCACCTCGCCCGCCAGCTCGGCGCGCCGGTGCCGCTGGCTCCCGACGTCGTCGACGCGCTCTTCGACCGGTACCAGAACGTCTACGGCCAACGCACGCAAGGAGATCAGTGATGGGACGCAGCATCGTGCCGGACCTCGCCACGTACGAGGTGTGGTTCCTGACGGGCAGCCAGACCCTGTACGGCAGCGAGGTCCTCGCCCAGGTCGCCGCGCAGTCGCAGCAGGTCACCGCGATGCTCGCGGCAGCCGCCGAGATCCCGTGCAGCATCGTGTGGAAGCCGGTGCTGACGTCGCGCGACGCGATCCTGGCGACGATGCGCGAAGTCAACGCGGCACCCAACGTGGTCGGCGTGGTCACGTGGATGCACACGTTCAGTCCGGCGAAGATGTGGATCGCCGGCCTGTCGGCGCTGACCAAACCGCTGCTCCACCTGCACACCCAGGCCAACCGCGAGCTGCCGTGGGCGACGATCGACTTCGACTTCATGAACCTCAACCAGGCTGCGCACGGCGACCGCGAGTTCGGCTACATCGAGACCCGCCTCGGCGTGCCGCGGACCACCGTCGTCGGTCACGCCTCCGACCCCACCGTCACGGCACGGATCGGGGACTGGTGCCGCGCCGCGGCCGGCCTGCTGGCAGCGCGCGACATGAGCGTGGCCCGGTTCGGCGACAACATGCGCTACGTCGCCGTGACCGAGGGCGACAAGACCGAGGCCGAGGCGATCTTCGGTTCGCAGGTCAACACGTGGGGTTCGATGGACCTTGCGACGCTCGTCGAGCGGATGCCCGATGCGCAGGTCGACGAGCTGATCGCCGAGTACGTCGCGGCGTACGACGTCGCCGCGCCGCTGCTGCCCGGCGGCGCGCGCCACGAGTCGTTGCGCCACGGCGCGGCGATCGAAGCCGGGCTGCGCCACTTCCTGGTCGAGGGTGGGTTCACCGCGTTCACCACGTCGTTCGAGGACCTCGGCACCCTGCGCCAGCTGCCAGGTCTGGCGGTGCAGCGGCTGATGGCCGACGGCTACGGGTTCGGCGCCGAGGGCGACTGGAAGACGGCGATGCTCGTCCGGATCGCCACGGTGATGGGTGCCGGGCGCCCCGGCGGGGCCAGCCTGATGGAGGACTACACCTACCACCTGGTGCCCGGTGAGGAGCTGACACTCGGCGCGCACATGCTCGAGGTCAACCCGGCGCTGTCCAGCCGGCGAGCCCGCCTTGAGGTCGCCCCGCTGGCGATCGGCGGCAAGGACGACCCGGTGCGCCTGGTGTTCACCGCCGATCCAGGGCCTGCGGTGGTGATCGCGATGAGTGACATGCGCGACCGGTTCCGTCTGGTGGCCGCCGAGGTCGAGTGCGTGCCGCTGCCCGAGCCGATGCCGCAGCTCCCGGTCGGTCATGCGGTGTGGCGTTCGAAGCCCGACTTCCGCACCGCGGCGACGGCGTGGCTGGCCGCCGGCGCGGCGCATCACACGGCGATGAGCAACCAGATCTCGACCCGTGTGCTGGCCGACTTCGCTTCGATGACCGGCGTCGAGCTGTTGACGATCGACGACTCGACGACGATCGAATCGGCCGAGCGCGAGCTGCGGCTGAACGACGCGTACTACCGCTGACGGCGACGACCGCGCTCGCGGCACGCCGCCGGCCCTTCGGCCCCGCCGTGACGGCAGTGCGTCCCGGTCAGGTCATCATCACGATGCACGCGGCCTCGGCGAGCTGTTCGGTCGCACCGAGGACGTCGCCGCTGACGCCGCCGATCTTGCGGTGGGCGAGGACGCCAACCGCGCCGGCGCTGACGACCGCAGCGGCGACCATCGCCAGGACGTGCCAGCCGATCGCGGCGGCGGCGATGGCCACGCCCGCGGCACACCCGGCGAGCCCGCGCGCCGGGGTCGTCGCCCGCCCGGCGTCGGCGCCGAGGCCGGGGTGCGTGCTCATCGGCCCGACCGCGGCAAGGCCCACCGCGGCGACACGGCCGATCGTGTGCGCGGCGACCGATGCGGTGAACATCTGCCACGGCGAGCCGAGCGAACCGAGGGCGACGATCCGCACGACGATCGAGGCGCAGATCGCCGCCACGCCGTAGGTCCCGTGGCGGCTGTCCTTCAAGATCTCGAGTCGCCGTTCGACCGTGGTCCCGCCGCCGAACGCGTCGGCGACGTCGCCCAGCCCGTCCTCGTGGAACGCGCCGGTGATCA
>CAZMHG010000246.1:0-265 GCA_964565975.1 uncultured Ilumatobacteraceae bacterium
ACGTAGTCGTAGTCGTCGAGCACGGACTCGACCGCTCGTCGCAGCCGGTTCTCACGGCTGAACGCGGGGACGAGCTCGATTTCTGCACCCGCCAGGTCGAGGCTCGCCGGTGCGACGAACAGGTTCTTGACCGCGGTCGGCTCGATGCAGTCGTCGATCGGCACGTCGTGCATGATCACCTGGTACATCGAGGTCTCCAGGCCGCGGTTCTCGATACCCAGCCCCGTGGATGCATTGCCCTGCGGGTCGAGATCGACGACGAGCG
>CAZMHG010000246.1:275-5056 GCA_964565975.1 uncultured Ilumatobacteraceae bacterium
AAGCCCAGCTCGGCCAGGCACGCACCGAGATTGATCGTGGTCGTCGTCTTCCCGACCCCTCCCTTCTGGTTGGCGATGGCGATCACCCGGGGTAGGGGACGCCTGGGAGCGCGTTCGTCCGCCGCCGGCCGAGGATCGTCGCCCGAAGCCGGGTGGTTCGTCGTCGCCGTGGCGCGGTGATCGGCCGTCACGGATTCATGGGAGCGCTGCTGCTCGTCGGACATCAAAGAGGGCGACCTTCCTCCGCTCGGCGGATGTTCGCTGGTGTCTGCCGTGGTCAGGCTAACGCCGCCGCCTGTCCGATCGAAGGATGCCCATGTTCCACGTGGAACATCGGCGCGCGATCTCCGAACGACTCACGGCGTCCGCGGAGCAATGTTCCACGTGGAGCATCGAACGCTGGAGGTCAGCGGGTGATCCGGCGCAACAGACGGATCCCGTGGCGCACCCCACCGTCGACCAGCTCACCGTCGGTCAGCAGGGCGGCGGACCACCGCTCGTCTCCGCCCACCGGTGGCTCGCTGATCAGGGCCAGTCCACCGGGGCGAAGCAGCCGGCCGGCCGCACGAGCAGCGACCAACGGTGCACCGAAGCTCCGCGCCGTGACGACGTCGTAGCTTCCACCCTCGCTTCGGGCAACATCATCGGCATCCGCGGCGACGACACGCGCAAAGTCCGGGCCGCCAAGCCGGATGACCGCACGGCGGAGCATGTCGGCACGCGTCGCCCGCCGCTCGATCATCGTCACGGCGACGTCCGGGCGGCGCACCGCGATCACCAGCGCGGGGAGGCCCCCACCCGAGCCGAGATCGGCAAGCTGCACCGGCCCCGCAGGGAGGCAGGCGACGAAGCGGTCGGCGTGGGCAATCGCGTCCGTCAGCGAACGCTCGCCGATCGCCCCACGATCACGGATCGTCGCCAGGACCGCGATCAGTTCGTCGTCGGTCGTGCTCATCCGGGTCGGGAGCGGCGCGACGTTCAGCCCTGACGGGGCGCGATCACCACGCGGCGGAACGGGTCGTCGCCCTCGGATCGAGTGGCCACACCGGCGACGTCGGACAACGCGTCGTGGATCGCCTTGCGGTCCGACGAACCCATCGGCTCCAGCACACGGGCTGTCCCGCTAGCGACGACCTCGTCGGCCATCTTGTGGGCAAACGAGCCGAGTGCCGCCTGGCGACGGGCGCGATACCCGGCGATGTCGACGCGCAGCCGCGTGTCGTGATCACCAAGGCGGCGCTGTGAGGCGACTCGCGCCAGATCCTGGACCGCCTGCAACGTGGTGCCCCGCGGGCCGACCAGCAGTCCAAGGTCGCCACCGTCGACCACGACCTCCAGCTCGGTGCCCTCGCCACGAAGCTCGGTGGTCGCGGTCATCCCGAAGGCGTCGACCAAGCCGGCGACGAAACGCCGGGCTTCCTCGCCGACCTGCTGGGCGTCGACGGACGTGACAGCATGCTCGCGCGCCTCGGCGCTGGGGGTGTCCGTCGGCGCCGGGCGCTCGCCGGCCGGTCGACCGTTGCGGCCGCCACCGTTACGCTCGCGGCCATTTCCCTCGCGGCCATTGCCGTCGCGGCCATTGCCGTCGCGGCCCTCGCCGCTGCGGTCGCGGGCGCTCCGGTCTCCACCACTTCGATCGGGTCGCGCCGTGGCCGCCTGGTCGCCGTCGGGTGCGCCGGCGGACTTTCGGCGCCGGTCACGACGCTCGGGCTTGGTGCGGAACTGCGTCGGGCGCACACGAGCGCGGACCCGCGCCTCGCCGCGGATCCGGCCGAACAGGCCGGTCTTGGGCTCTTCGAGCACCTCGAACTCGGCCTCGTCCTCGGCCACGCCGAGCTGATCCAGGGCGATCGCCTTGGCCTCGTCCAGCGATTTCCCGGTGGTCTCCACCCATTCCATCTTCGACTCCTACTTCTTCTTGTTCTGTGGGCGGCTCCCGGGCCGCGTTGCGCGGCCAGACGACGGGGGTCGCGCCGCTTGCACGTTGGTCGGTTTGTTCTTCGGCGCCGTCACCCGCTTGCTCCACACCCGGTCGGCGGCAGCATCGCCGGACTTCTTGGCCGAGTCCTTCTGCGCAGCCAGCTCACGCCGGGCGTTGGCCAGAAAGCCGCCGCCGCCGTCCTTGTCGGCCTTGGCCATCTCCCGCGCCTTCTCGCCGGCAGCCAGCGCTTGGCGCCCGAGCGAGTGCTCTCCCTTGTAGAAGCGATGGGTGATGTAGTACTGCAGGCCGATGCGGATCACCGCTTGCAGCGCGTAGTAGATCACCAGACCGGTGAGGTAGAAGATCAGGAACACGGCGAAGACCACCGGCAGGTACTGCATAATCTTCTGCTGGGTGGCCGACATCGTCGGCGCAACGGTCGCCCGCGCCGCGATCATCTTCTGCTGGATGTAGTAGAGGAACCCGAGCGCGACGACCAGGGCGGCATACTTCCAGCCCTCGCCGAGGCCCTTGGCGATCATCTCGGTCGGCTTGCGCGCCAGGTCGAAACCCCACTCGAGCATCTTCGTCTTGTTGACCAGGGACCTGTACAGCTCGGTCGACTTGCCCGTGTACTGCGGGACGAACGGCTGGCCCTCCTTGTTGGGGTTCGTCAGACCGTGGAGGATCTTCCACATGATGAAGAACACCGGCATCTGCAACAGCAGCGGGAAGCACGAAGCCATTGGGTTGACCTTGTGCTGCTGGTAGAGCTTCATCATCTCGGCGTTCAACGTCTGGCGGTCGCCGCGGTACTGCTGTTGCAGGCGGCGCATCTCCGGCTGCAGACGCTGCATCTCGAGCATCCCCTTGGTGCTCTTCAGCACCAGCGGCGCCGTCAACACCATGACGATCAGGGCCATGAACCCGATCGAGAGGATGTAGTTGTGGGTCAGGCTGTAGATCCACTCCAGCGGCTTGGCAAAGATCTCGAACACGGTGGCTACTGCTTTCGTTCGACGAACCGCGGCGCAGTTCGATCAGCGAGCTCGGACGGCTCGGGGACAGGGTCGAAACCGGACGGCCCGAACGGCCGGCAACGAGACAGGCGACGGATGGCCAGCCACGAGCCGCGGCGAGCGCCGTACGACTCGACCGCCTGGCGGGCGTACTCGGAGCACGAGGGGGTGAACCGGCAGGGCGACGGCCGGCCCTCCGCGCCACGCTGGTACTGGTCGATCATCCACAGCAGGGCGCGGACGGGCCGGGCGTCGGCGCCGCGGGCATCACCACCGGTACCGCGGCGGGCGGTGCGATCGGCATCGAGCTCGGGGTGCTCGCCGAGCGGACCATCGACGCCCAGTCGTACGCCAGTTCGATCGACGATCGTCTGCCGGCGGCTGGCCGCGCACCGATCAGGTACAACCCGGCCGGGGGTGGGTTGCCAGCCACGAGGGCGCGCAGGCGTCGGCGCATCCGGTTGCGAGTGACGGCCGAACCGTAGGCGCGACCGATGGCGAAGGCCACCTGCGGCGGGCTCGCCGAGGAATCGAGAAGATAGGTGCACCACAGCACTCCGGCGCGAGTTCGCCGACCGTCACGTTCGAGGCGGGCGAACGCGCTGCGTTCCCGGATCCGCCAGATCAAGCCGACAGGCGATGACGGCCCTTGGCCCGACGGGCCTTGAGCACCGCCCGGCCGGCACGGGTGCTCATCCGGTGCCGAAAGCCGTGCTTCTTGGCACGACGCAGGTTGTTGGGTTGGTAGGTGCGCTTCACGCAGCCCTCCTCACGGCCGGTCCCACCGGCACGCAGACGACGACAACTGGGACAACTGGGGAACCGATCGCGGTCGTAGACGCTCGCTGCGCCGAGTCCCGCACGGAAACCGTTGGCCAAGGCTACGGTGCCCCGACCCGCCGCGCAACAACGCACGGCGACGCCGCGCGGCTGCGGCCGCGCGATTTTCCACAGGCTCCGAGAAGTGCTGCTAGCGTGCTCGAACCGCCGGGTAACCGTCGGCAGGACCGAGTCAGGGATGTGCAATGGGCGGGCATCGGGCCGGCTGAGCGGGGACGGCATCGTCGGGACCCGGTCGTTGTGCCGGGTGGTTCGACCGGGTCGTCGTCGTCGCTCTCCACATGGTGTGGACAAGGGTGTGGATGTCGAGTCCTAACAGGAGAGGAGGCGCAGGTGAGCGACACAGACCAATTGTGGAAAGCGGTCTCGCAACTTGTCCGCGCCCAGGTCTCGGAAGCGGTGTGGCTGTCCACGTTCCAGGACATCGAAGCGGTGTACTTGGACGACACCGAGCTTCGGTTGTCCTCGCCGAACACCCTGACCCGTGACCGGATCATGTCGCGGTACCTGCCGTTGCTGCAGGACGCCCTCGACGAGGTCGGCCGGGGTCACCTGACGATCGCCGTCGAGGTCGACGAGGTCGTCGACGAGCCCTCACGCGAGACCGGCCGAGCCGACCGCGGGGCACAACCGTCGTCGTCCTCGGCCGGAGAACCCGACGGCGACAGCCGCGGCCTGAACCCGCGTTACACGTTCGAGACCTTCGTCAAGGGCCCGTCGAACCAGTTCGCCCTGGCTGCCGCGCAACGCGTCGCCGAGCAACCGGCACGCAGCTACAACCCGCTGTTCATCTACGGCCTCGCCGGACTGGGCAAGACCCATCTGTTGCATGCCATCGGGCACTACGTGCGCTCGCACTACCAGCACGACGTGGTCCGCTACGTGACGACCGAGACGTTCCTCAACGAGTACGTCGAGGGGATCCGCAAGGGCACCTCTGCCGCGTTCCAGCGCCGCTACCGCGACGTCGACGTGCTGTTGATCGACGACATCCAGTTCAT
>CAZMHG010000247.1:0-5051 GCA_964565975.1 uncultured Ilumatobacteraceae bacterium
CTTCTGTAGGGTCACCCAGTATGTGCCAGCCGCACCGGCGGTCTTCGCCAACTGCGACACGGCCGCCGACGACGTGGCGCTGATCGCGTTCACCTCCGGCACGACCGGCCAGCCGAAGGGATGCGTCCACTTCCACCGCGATGTGATGGCGATCTCCGACACGTTCGGCAGGCAGGTGCTGCGGATCGAGCCGACCGACATCGTCGCCGGCAGCCCGCCGCTGGCCTTCACCTTCGGGCTCGGCGGCCTGCTGATCTTCCCACTGCGCGTCGGCGCCAGCACGCTGCTGCTCGAGAGCGCGCCGCCCGCGGCGTTGCTGCAGGCCGTCGAGCGGCACGGGGTGAGCATCACCTTCACCGCACCGACCGCCTACCGGGCGATGATCGAGGCCGTCCCCGACACGGAGATCTCCTCGTGGCGCAAGGGCGTCGCCGCGGGCGAGGCACTGTCGCTGCAGGTGCGTGTCGCGTTCCGCAACGCCACCGGCATCAACCTGATCGACGGGCTCGGCGCAACCGAGATGCTCCACGTGTTCATCTCCGACCGCGAGGAGGACGTCGTCGACGGTGCCGTGGGCCGCCCCATCCCGGGATTCGCCGCGGCAATCCTCGACGACGACGGCAACGAGGTCGGCGACGACGTCGTCGGCCGGCTTGCCGTGCGTGGCCCGACCGGCTGTCGCTACCTCGACGATCCGCGCCAGTCGAACTACGTGCGCAACGGCTGGAACCTGCCTGGCGACTCGGCCCGGCGAGACGCCCAGGGCAACTACTGGTACGTCGCCCGGGCCGACGACATGATCATCTCCGCCGGCTACAACATCGCCGGGCCCGAGGTCGAGGCGGCGCTGCTGACCCACGCCGCCGTCGCCGAGTGCGCCTGCGTCGCCGCGCCCGACCCCAACCGCGGCCACATCGTCAAGGCCTTCGTGGTGCTGAACGCCGGCATCACCGGATCTGCCGCGCTGGCCAAGGAGCTGCAGGATCACGTCAAGGCGGCGATCGCCCCGTACAAGTACCCACGGGCGATCGAGTTCCGCACCGACCTGCCCAAGACGCAGACCGGCAAGTTGCAACGCTTCCGGCTACGCGAGGAGGCCGCCCGATGACCACGGCACACCACGGCTCGATGCTGCTCAGCCCACTTGCGCTGGGACCGGTGACCATCGCCAACCGGTTCGCCGTGCCGGCGATGGTCACCCGGCTCTGCGGCGACGACGGATTCGTCAACGACGACATCGTCGAGCGCTACCGGCGTTTCAGCGAGGGCGGCGCCGGGCTGATCGTCGTCGAGGCGTCGAGCGTTCACGGCGGGCGCAGCGGCCCGCTGCTGAAGGCCTCGTCCGACGAGTTCATCCCCGGTCTCTCGCGGCTCGCCGCGGCCGTCCACAACGCCGGCCCGAGCAAGGTCTTCCTGCAGATCATCCACTTCCTCAAAGTCGCCCGCGGTGGCTGGCGCCAGACGATCGCCGACCTGTCGATCGACCAGCTGGAGGAACTGCCGGGGCTGTTCGCCGGTGCCGCACGCCGCGCCCAGGCCGCCGGCTTCGACGGCGTCGAGATACACATGGCCCACGCCTACACGCTCAGCTCGATGCTCTCGCGCATGAACCGGCGCAGCGATCACTACGGCCGCTCGCTGGAGAACCGTCTACGCCTGCCGACGATGGCGTTCGAGGCGGTCAAGGCCGCCGTGTCCCCGTCGTTCGGCGTGGGCCTGCGGTTCGACGCCGAGGAGTGCATCCGCCACGGCTACTCGGTCGCCGAGTCGAGCGAGTTCGCGGTCCGCTTCGCACGGCTCGGCGCGGCCTACGTGTCGTTGTCGGCCGGCGGCAAGTTCGAGGACGCCCAGCACCGCGAGGGCAAGCCGCTGTACCCGTACACCGGCTACAGCGGCGACCGGTGCATGCCCGGCGACACCTACCCCGACGCGGCCAACCTGTGGATGGCCGACACGGTGCGCGCCACGCTGCGCGCTCGTGGGCTGCAGACCCCGGTGCTCGGCGCCGGCAAGATCGGCTCGCCGCAACTTGCCGAGCAGGTCCTCCAGGCCGGCAAGTGCGACATCGTCGGCATGGCCCGCGGTCTGCTCGCCGACCCGTACATGCCCGTCAAGCATGCCGCCGGGCACGACGCCCAGATCGTCCGCTGCATCTACTGCAACGTCTGCAAGAGCCTGGACGAGAACTTCAAGACCGTGGTCTGCTACCTGTGGCCGCGTGGCTCCAAGCATGCACCGAGCCCCGCCGAGCAACCGTCCGCGCCGATCGCCTGGCCGCCCGACGCGGTACCCACCTTCGTCCTCGACCCCGGCGCGATCCGGTTGCGCTGGACCCGTCCGGACGGTCCGGTGAGCGGGTACGACGTGCTGCGCAGCGAGGACGACGGGCCGTACGAGCGGTTCCAGTCGTGCACCCGCGAAGCGCAGCTCGACGACCTGGTGGTGTCCGGGCGGACGTACCGCTACCGGATCGTGCCGTTCGACGCCGCCGGGCGGCGGGGCACGCCGTCGCCGGTGGTCGAAGCGGCGCTTGCCTGACCAGCCGCGTCAGCGGGGGAGCGGGAACTCCTCGCCGTTGGTCAGCCCACGCGGGCGCACCAGCAGCACCAGCGCCATCAGCGCGGCAAGCACGATGTTGCTCGACGAGGCCGGCAACGTGACGTGCCACCCGCCGAGCGAGTGCCCCTTCTCGCCCTCGACCAGCACGGTGTTGACCAGCCCGACGGCGAGCGCGCCGACCACCGCGCCCCACAGGCTGGCGATCCCTCCGACGACGAGCATCGCCAGCACCAGGAAGGTCAGCTCCAGGTACACCTGATCCGCGTTGACGCTGCCGAGGAGATGGACGTAGGTCGCCCCGGCCAGCCCGGACAGCCCGCCGCTGATCGTCAGCGCGATCAACCGTTCGCGATAGATCCGCACCCCAATGCTCTGCGCCGCGGCGGGGTCCTCGCGCGTCGCCCGCAGCCGTCGGCCGAAGCGGCTGCGCTGGTACAGCCAGGCGACGACGATGCAGAACACGAGCACCCACACCGACTGGGCCAGCCCCGTGGTCTCCTCGACCGACGGGATCGCCTTGGCGCCGGGCCCGATCCGGTTCCAGTTGCGCAGCACGTTGCGGGTGATGCCGAGCACGGCGAAGCTGGCGATGCCCGCGGCCAGCCCGTTGAGCCTCACGAGCATCTGCCCGGCGGCGAAGGCCAGCGCCGCACCCAGCACACCGGCCAGCAGCAACGTCGCCAGGTTGCCCAGGTGATGGTTGCGCAGCAGCGGGAACAGCGCACCGAAGACGGCCTGCTTCTGCTGGACCTCCATCCCGAAGATGCCAGCGGAGAACGCGCCGATCGCCACGAAGCTGGTGTGGCCGAAGCTGATCACCCCCGACGTGCCGGAGAACACGTACAACCCGACGACCATCGCCCCGAGGACGAACACGTTCTGGAACTTCAGCTGGACGTCCTGGCCGAACAGCAGCGAGACGAGCGCGGCGACGAGCACGAGGGCGATCGGCCCGAGGACCGTGGCGAGGTCGCGCAGGTGGCGGTGCTGACGGTTCATACGCGGCTCGTCTGCTGGACCCGTTGGAACAGGCCCTGCGGGCGGATCAACAGGACCACGATCACCAGCAGGTAGAGCGCCGAGTCCAGGAACACGCGCTGGCCGCTCGGCATCAGGTTGAACAGCATCGAGCTGGCGAACCCGATGGCGAAGCCGCCGAACGTGGCCGGGGCGAGGCGATCCATGCCACCGATCACCACGCCGATCAATGCGAACGTCCCGATCTGCAGGCCGAAGTCGGGGGTCACGGTCGGGCGCTGCGGAGCGAACAGCAGCAGGGCGACCGCCGCGAGCACCCCGCTGATGGCGAACGCGGTGACGACCACACGGTTGGTGCGCACACCGAGCGCTTGGGCGATGCGCTGGTCGCTGGCGACCGCACGCATCTGCAGGCCCAGCTCGGTGCGGGTCAGGAACACGTTGACGGCGACGAGCATCGCCGCGCCGAGCACGATGGAGATCCACGTCACGTGCCGGACGCGGATGTCGCCGATCGTGAACGCCTTGGACAGGCTGGGGAACAGGTTCATCGCCTTGCCCTGCGCGGTCCAGATCTTCTGGGCGATGCTGCGCAGCAGGAAGCTGATCGCGAACGTCATCACCAGCATCGTCGCCGGGGCGACGTTGCGCATCCGCCGGAAGGCGACACGCTCCAGCACCACGGCGAGCGCGACGACCACGACGACCACGGTGACGACGCGCAGCACGGTGGGCCACGAGTGGGTCATGTACAGCACGTATCCGCCAGCCATCAGCAGCTCGCCGTGGGCCAGGTTGACCAGGCGCATCACGCCGAAGATCAGCCCGATGCCGAGGGCGACCAGCGCGTAGAGCGCGCCGAGCGCAGTCGCGTCGACCAGGTACTGGACGTACTTCACCCGGCGTCCCTCACGTGGCCGCCGCCTCGCCCGCACCGAAGTACGCCTCGCGCAACAGCTCGGCGTTGTGTGCGTCGTCCGGTCCGATCTCGGCGCGCAGCTGCCCGCCGGCGAGGACCAGCGTCCGGTCGGCGAAGGCGATCGCCTGCTGGGCGCGTTGCTCGACGATCAGGATCGTCCGGCCCGCGCCGCGGACGGCGTCGAGCGCTTGGAACACGGTCTCGATGATCGTCGGCGCGAGCCCGAGCGACGGTTCGTCGAGCAGCAGCAGATCGGGGTCGGCGACGAGCGCCCGGCCGATCGCCAGCTGCTGCTGTTGCCCGCCGGACAGCACACCTGCCGGCCGCCCGGCGAAGGTGGCCAGGATCGGGAACAGGGCGTGGACCTCGGCCAGGGCGTCGTCGCGCCCGGCCCGGTCGCGCCGAGCGGTGGTGCCAAGGCGCAGGTTCTCGGCCACGCTGAGCTCGGGGAAGACCTGGCGTCCCTCGGGCACCAGCGCGATGCCCCGCCGGGCGACGGCGTCCGACGACAGCCGGGCGAGCGACGAGCCGTGCAGGGCGATGCCGCCGGCGGCCCACCCGACCATGCCCATGATCGCCGCGAGGAGCGTGCTCT
>CAZMHG010000248.1:0-474 GCA_964565975.1 uncultured Ilumatobacteraceae bacterium
CGCGAAGCGTGCCGACGCCACGGCGTGAACCGCGACCAGCTCGTCATCCACGCCGACCGCGGATCGCCGATGATCGCCGGCACCGTCGCCGACCTGTTCAACGAGCTCGGCGTCGGCAAGTCCCACAGCCGGCCACGAGTGTCCAATGACAACCCGTTCATCGAGTCCCATTTCAAGACCCTCAAGTACCGGCCCGACTACCCCGACCGGTTCGACTCGATCACCGCGGCCAGGGCATGGATGCGATCGTTCGTGCACTGGTACAACCACGTCCACTACCACTCCGGCATCGGCTACCTCCGCCCCGTCGGCCTGCACGACGCCAACCACACCGCCATCATCGAGCACCGCCAAGCCGTCCTCGACGCCGCCGCAGCAGCTCAACCCCACCGCTTCACCCGCCGTCCCACCCCAGCCCGGATCCCAACCAAAGCCTGGATCAACAACCATCCATCCAATCCGCGTAAAGACCCG
>CAZMHG010000248.1:484-3102 GCA_964565975.1 uncultured Ilumatobacteraceae bacterium
CCGGCAATCACCTCTTGACAGGCTCCGTCGGCTTCTGCGCTGGCCCAAATCTGACAGGGCCTATGCTCCGGAGTGTGCCCACCGGCCTTTCCCTGAACGAGCAGTTCGGGTGGAACGGAGCAACGGTCAGATGGGCGCACTACGGCGAGGGCCCACCAGTCGTGCTGTGTCACGGTACTCCGTGGTCGAGTTTCGTGTGGCGAACGCTCGTCGACGCACTCGCCTGCGACCGGACCGTGTTCGTATGGGACATGCTCGGCTACGGGCAATCCGACAAGCCCGACGCCGACGTGTCGCTCGCAACCCAGGGACGGATCCTCGCAGCACTTGTCGAGGAATGGGCGATCGACAAGCCCGACATCGTCGCCCACGACTTTGGTGGCGCAGTCGCACTCCGGGCGCATCTGCTCCACGGCGTTGACGTGTCGTCGCTGGCGCTCGTCGATGTCGTCGCCCTGCGGCCCTGGGGCTCGCCGTTCTTCCGGCTCGTCGCAGAGCACTCGTCCGTGTTCGCCGCGCTGCCCGCCAATCTGCACGCAGCCCTGATTCGTGAGTACATCAGCGGCGCGAGTGCGCGTGGGCTACAACCCGATGTGTCGGATGCGCTCGTGGCGCCGTGGCTCGGCGAGACCGGCCAGGCTGCCTTCTACCGGCAGATCGCCCAAGCTGACGAGACGTACACGGCGGAGATCGAGCCTCACCTGTCACGCATCGACGTTCCGACCCTGATTGCTTGGGGCACTGAGGACCGCTGGATCCCACCCGATCGGGCCGCTCGCTTGCACAGCGTGATCGCTGGCAGTCGCGTCGAACTCGTCGAAGAGGCCGGACACCTCGTGCAGGAGGACCGCCCCGCAGAGCTTGTCAGCATCATCGAGCAGTGGATCCGCAGCAGACCCTGACGCGACCACGGGGTCAACATGAGCCATTGCGTGCCGTCGATCAGCTCGAAGCTGCGAGATCGAGGCAACGGTGACAGCCAGTCCGGCCACGATCTCCACGCGGGTCGGCTTGGATCGTCGCGTCCAGCGATTCCGCCCACCTACCCGCGGCGCGGGTGTTGGTTGGAGGATGCGCACGGCATCAGCGGCGGCGGTGGGCCGACCGCTGCACAACGGCGTTGACCCGATCCTGGCGCCGGTTCAGGTTTCGGGCGTCGGCGCGGAGCCGCTCGGACGCTGTCGGAGCCGTTCGGCGTTGAGGGCCAGCCAGGCAGCGCACACGAGGATCGCCAGGCCGAGCACGATGTCAGCGATGATGTGGGTCAGCTGGAACGCGTCGAAGTGGGACGGCGGTACGTCGGTGAAGTGGAGCAGGCCGACGAGACCGCTGCCCGAGTAGGCGGCGAACCCGAGCGCGGCCCGTTCGTAGCGCCTGGCCCGGTACTGGCGGACGGCCCAGACCAGCACGGCGGTGAACGCCACCCAACCCAGCGGGATGAGCGGGCGGCTGATGAGGCGCGCGACAGCGTTGGGATTGTCGCTCACGAACTGGTCGTAGCGGACCGTGTTGTCGACGTAGTGGACAATCGACACGATCACCGCTGCCACGACCACGGCCGTCAGGACCCTCGTAAACCGTTCCATGCCACCGATTCTAGGTAAATCGCTCTAGCGAATCCAATGCACTAGTCTTGGTCGCTGATGGCATCGACGACCAAGACCCGCTTGCTCGCGACAGGCGCCGAACTGTTCCGCCGTCAGGGCTACGCATCGACCGGGTTGAAGCAGTTGACCGAGCAGGCCGGCGCTCCGTTCGGCTCGCTCTACCACCACTTCCCCGGCGGCAAGGACGAACTCGCCGAGGCGATCATCCGCGACGCCGCCGACTACTACCTCGATCTGGCGACGCAATCGTTTGACCCGAGCCTTGACCCGCCCGACACGGTCCGCGCGATGTTCGCCGCCGCCGCCGACCACCTCCAGGCAAGCGACTACGCCGACGCCTGCCCGGTCGCCACGGTGGCACTGGAGGTGGCGAGCACCAACGACCGGCTACGCCAGGCGACCCACGACGTGTTCGAGACGTGGCTGGCCTGGTTCGAGACGTACTTCGCCGACGTCGGGGCACCGGCGCCGGTCGCCCGAAACCTGGCCGTTCAGTTCCTCATCTCCATCGAAGGGGCGTTCCTGCTATGTCGCGCAGCGCGCTCGACCGAAGCACTGACGATCGCCGGCGAGGCCGTCGCCGCAAGCGTGGCCGCCGCGCTCACGCCGGCACGCCGAATCCGGGCCTCCACCGGCGTCCGGTCCTCCCGGTAGATCGCCTGCGCGAGCCTCCTGACCAGGGTCTTCGCGGCGGTGGACGTTCTCAAACGCTCTCCCCCAGGTGCACAGAAGACGAGCAGGTCAGCGGCACACGCTGACCTGCTCCTTGCCGTCTTGAGGACCGTCGTACGGCGTGCGATCGGCTACGACGAGCCAGCCAGCGCCTTTGCGTTGTCGTCCGCGGCATCCGCTTCGGTAGAGGACTTCGACCGGAACACCACCCGGCGGACCACCTGTTCCACGGTGCCGAGCAGATCGAGTGCCGGTAGGCGGATCATGTCCCCGAGGGTGAAGGGGCGGTTGATGTAGAGGCTGAAACCGCTGAGACCGTTCTCCACGATGGTGCGGGCG
>CAZMHG010000248.1:3112-5024 GCA_964565975.1 uncultured Ilumatobacteraceae bacterium
CACCTGTTCCACGGTGCCGAGCAGGATCACCAGATCGAGGGTCAGCGACCAGTTCTCCACGTAGAACAGGTCGAGCCGGTGATAGGCGTCGAACGACGGGTTGTCCCGAGCCTCCATCTGCCACAGGCCGGTGATGCCGGGCATCACGTTCTCCCGGGCCCGTAGCGCCGCGGGGAACTCCTCGACCTCTTTGGGCAGCGCCGGTCGCGGGCCGACCAGGCTCATGTCGCCGCGCAGCACGTTGAACAGCTGGGGCAACTCGTCCAGGCTGGACAACCGCAGCAGGTTGCCGACGCGAGTGACCCGAGGATCGCGATCCATCTTGAACAACGGGCCGGAGCGCTCGTTTCCGGCGTTCAACTTGGCCAGTTGGGCCTCGGCGTCGACCACCATCGTGCGGAACTTGAGTACGCTGAAGTGGCGACCCTTGTGCCCGACACGGGTCTGGTGGAACAGGACCGGGCCCTTGCTGTCGAGCTTGATCCACACCGCGATCAAGGCCAGAACGGGCGATGCGACGATGACCACGATCGACGACACGACGATGTCGAACAGCCGCTTGGCGAAGATCTGGGCCTGCGACAGCGACCACTTCTCGACGTACAGCATCGGCTCGTAGGCCACCGGGAGGGTGCGCACGCGGCGCTGGTGCAGCCCTGACATGCCGGTGGCGATCTGCACGTGCAAACCGGCGTTCTGCAGGTCGCGGATCATCGTGTTGAGGGTGGGCGAGCTGAGTGCGGCCGACGTGAGGAACACGCCGGTGATGCCACGCTCGGCGGTGACGCGGGGCAAGGCGTCGAGCTCGCCGAGCCAGCGGTCGTCGAGCTCGTTGATCTTGGCAGTCGCCCGACTGCCGACGCAGCCGCGCACCCGGATGCCGAGCTCGGCGTGGATCTCGAAGATGTCGATTAGCCGCCGAGATTGATGGTCGGTGCCGACGACGACGACCTCCCGCAGGTACTTGCCCATGTTGCGGCGCACGCCCATCCAGGCGCGGAACATGCTGCGCCCGGCGATCACCAGGATCAGGGAGAAGATGCTGGCCAGCACGGCGTGGCGGACCCGGATGCTGATCGGCAAGACACGCTCGACGAGCATCGAGAGCAGGCCGAGGATCACCGTGGCGCGCAGCGTGCGGGACAGCTCGACCGCGCGAATCGTGCTGACGCGGCTGCGATACAGCTCCTGGCGGCGCTGCAGGATCACACCACCGGCGGCGGCAAGGGCCATCACCGCCAACGTCTTCCAGATGCCGGCCCGGTCCGGGTAGTGCAGGATCCACAACGCGAGGCCGTAGCCGGCGGCGAAGCCGATCGCATCGCTGGCGATGAGCAACGCCCGAAGCTGGAAACTCGTCAGCTCGCTTCCGCTTGAAGACATGCCCCATTCCTTCCCCGAGAGAGCGGCCGAAGCGCTCCGGGCGACGACGCCGAGCCTAGCTGTCGCCTGCTGCACGCCTTGCTGCCCCAGCGGCCGAAATGGGGCGATCCCCAGGCCGCGCAGCGCTCGCGTGCGAGACGTCGGCCGCGCGCGGCGGGCGCGGCCTGGCCTCCGCGCCGCTCGGAGTACTGTCGGCGGTGCATGCGTGCGCTGCTGGTCGTCGCCCACCCGATGGCCGACAGCTTCACCCACGCGGCGGCCGCGGCGGCCACCGCCGGACTTGTCGAGGCCGGATACGAGGTCACCGTCGTCGACCTGTACGCGATCGGCTTCCGTCCGGCGATGACCGATGACGAGCACCGCGGCTACGTCGGCCACCACGCGCCAACGGACAGCGTCGTGCTGGCCCACGGGGCGCTGGTCGCCGCCGCCGACGTGCTGGTGTTCGTCTACCCGACCTGGTGGAGCGGCCTGCCGGCGATCCTCAAGGGCTGGATCGAACGTGTCCTGATCGAGGGTGTCGCCTTCC
>CAZMHG010000249.1:0-5016 GCA_964565975.1 uncultured Ilumatobacteraceae bacterium
GGGCTGACGACGCGAACGCCGGGGAGCTTGGCGACCTCGGCGAACAGCTGCTCCATGGCCGTCTTGACAGCCGGGTCGTTCACGCCGGCTGCGGTGCCGGTCGCCTCGAACACGATCTGCCCGGTGAAGCCGTTGGCCTGGCGGTCGCCGGCGGCGCTGAGCGTGTCCTGCACCTGCTTGGCCTCGCTGTCGGGCATCACGAAGCTGGAGTGGTAGTCCGTGCCGGCTGCGCCGCCGATCGCGTTCAGCGCGACGAGCAGGGGCAGCCAGATGGCGAGGATCACCAGCCAGCGGCGACGGGTGCAGAATCGTGCGAGCGAGACGAGCATCCGGACATCGTACGGACCACCGCCGGAACGGGCGTGCGGGTTGGCGAACGGCCGGTGACGCCTCCGCGGTCGCGGGTCGTCAGGGCGTCGTGTTCGCCACGACGCTTCCGTTGGTCACGGTGTCGTGTTCGCCGCGCCGTGGGTTCCCAGCGGATCGGGGATCCCGGCGTTCAGGGTGACCAGCTTGACGGGCGTGGTGACGACCTTGACCAGCCGGCCGGAGGCATCGAGGACGTTCAGGTTCAGCGGCGCGTCCTCGTCGGCGCCGTCGGCCTTCGTGCCGACGACCAGGCGATCGCCGACCCACCACACGGCGCGCACCGAGCCGCGCACCTTGGCGTCCAACACCGTTGCGCCGGTCTGGGCGTTGCGGACCCGCACGGCATCGGTGTCGTGCGGCTGGTTGCCGATCACGCCGTAGGCGACGAAGGTCCCGGCTTCGTTGAACGACGCGTACCCGGCGGTGTCCTGGCCGGTGACGAGCAAGCCCTGGGGGGTGGTGATGCGCTCGTTGCCCTCGGCGTCGTACGTGCCGGTGAACTGGAACGCGCCGACGTAGAACGTCGCCGTGCCCCCGCCGTCGCCGACGGTGGCCGCCGACTGGATCAGCGTGGTCTTGTGCGTCGTGCAGTCCACGGCGAAGGTGGGCACGTCGCGGGCGCCGAATGTGGTCAGCTCGCGGCGTACCACCGAGGCGACGAAGCCGGCGGTTCCCGAGATCCGCCGGATGCGGAACAGGTCGCCTTGGACGTCGCACACCTTGGTCCCCCACGGGTCGTAGGCCAACGAGCGGACCGCGCCGTCGGCCGACGCGCGGTGCTCGACGATGAACCCGTTGACGATCGAGACGTCGATGCCCGCTGCGGCACGCACGATCGGCTTGGGGTTGCGTGCCCCGTGCCAGGCGTAGAAGCCGGGCGTCTCGCTGCTGACGGCGTAGTTCGCACCGGTGGCCGCGAGCACGGCAGGCACGTCCTTGGCGACGACGCTGGTGACCTCGATCGTTGCGTCACCGGTTCCCGAGGTCGTCGTCGAGGTGCGCGTCGACACGATGGTCGGCGAGGGCGACGGTCCTGGGCGAGTGCTGGCTGGCACGGTGGCGCCGGCCGTGGTCGCCGTGCTGGCTGCCGGTCCGAGATCCCGGTGCCCCTGGCGAGTGACGACGATCGCTGCCGCCGCGGCGGCGACCAGAGAGGCCGCGGCGACACCGGCGAACAGGCGGCGTCGACGTGCCTCGCGAGCGAAGGCGAGGACGTGCACGTTGCCCTCGCCGGCGATCGTCGTCGGCGCGACGGTGGTGTCCGCGGTCAGCGCCAGGAAGTGCTGCCACTCGCGTTCGACGTCGACGAGTGCGGCCGACTCGGCACGCACCACCGCCCCGGCATGGGCGGCGAGGCGGTCGTGTCGTGCGTAGCGTTCGGTCTGCTGGGTCATCAGCGGTTCTCCTTGGCCAGGGCTGCAGCCAGTCGGTGGCGCGCCTTGAACAGCTGCGATTTCACGGTTCCCTCCGGGATGCCGAGGACGTCGGCGATCTGGTGCTGGGCGAGGTCTTCCACGTACCGAAGGGTGACCACCGCCCGCTGTTGTTCGGGGAGATCGCGCACGAGCCGCCAGTAACGCGCCGCGTCGGGTTCGGCAGGGATCTCGTTGGTCGACTCGTCCGGCTGCCCGGCGAGGCGCTCGACGGCTCGACGTTCGCGCCCGCGACGGCGCTGGGTGTCGATCGCCAGGTTGATCGCCACCCGTCGCACCCATGCACCGGGATGATCGAGCACGCTGACCCGGCCCCAGTCGCGGTAGGCACGCAGCATGGCCTCGTTGGTCAGCTCCCTGGCGACCTCGATGTCGCCGACCATCGCCGCGACCACGGCGGTGATCGGGCGCAGCTCGGTGCGGTACAGCGTCTCGAACGTGGACGACGGGCCACCGGCCGGCGGCGTGGCCCCACGCTGATGGGCTGCGCTCATCAGTGCCATGTGAGCACACACGACGCAGCCGCCGCGATCGTTCCGGTTGTCGCGACCGTGGTGCGGCCCCCGACCACCGGTC
The DNA here is from genome assembly GCA_964565975.1 of uncultured Ilumatobacteraceae bacterium. GTDB lineage: Bacteria > Actinomycetota > Acidimicrobiia > Acidimicrobiales > Ilumatobacteraceae > JAKOUY01. The sequence continues at coordinate 2,379 of CAZMHG010000249.1, forward strand.
AGCGCAGCACCCGCGCCGGTACACGGATCGCGACACAGGCTGCCGGGTTGCGGTGACGGCGAAATGCGGCCGGGGTGCGCCGCCTGCGTGGCTACGGTGACGGGCGTTGATCGACGAGGCGCTCACCGACCTGGGATGGACCGCACAGTTCGACGCGGCGTGGCGCTCGCTCGGGGTCACCGAGCCGCCGGCGCGGATTGCCCGCATCGACCGCGGATGGTCGACGCTGTCCACGGCTCGGGCTGCCGAGGCGATGCGCGTGCGCAACATCGGCGCCGACGTCGCGGTCGGTGACTGGGTCGTCCCCGACGTTGCGCACGAGCGGGTCGACCACGTGCTGCCACGCAAGAGCGCGTTCGTCCGTCGGGCATCGTTCGACGGCGATCGGGCCGAGTCGCACACGCTGGCCGCGAACATCGACGTGGTGATGCTCGTGCACTCGCTCGTCGTGCGGGCCAACGAGCGGCGGGTCGAGCGCGAGCTGGTGCTGGCGTTCGACAGTGGCGCCCAGCCGGTGATCGTGCTGTCCAAGGCGGACCTGTGTGACGACCCGCGTCGCACGGTGTCGACGCTGCGCGGCGTTGCCGTCGGGCTGCCGGTTCATGTCGTCAGCGGCGTGACGGGCGAGGGCGTCGACGAGCTGCGCAGCTACGCCGCCGGTCACGCGACGATCGCGCTGCTCGGCGCGAGCGGCGTGGGCAAGAGCACCCTGATCAACCGGCTGCTCGGTCACGATCGGCAGCTGACCAACGACGTGCGCTTCGGTGATCAGCGCGGCAAGCACACCACGACCGCCGCCGAACTGGTGCCGTTGCCGGGGGGAGGGTGGCTGGTCGACACGCCCGGTGTCCGTGCGGTCAGCCTGTGGTCGAGCGGCCAGGGGATCGAGCGGGCCTTTGCCGACATCTTCGACGCGATGGACCGCTGCCGGTTCCGCGACTGCAAGCACGAGGACGAGCCTGGCTGTGCCGTCCAGGCGGGCATCGCCGATGGGTCGATCGACCCGGCTCGGTTGGCGAGCATGAAGCGGCTCGTCGCCGAGGAGGCTGCGCTCGAGGCCGAACAACGTGCCTCGCTGAAGCGTGAGGACCGTCGCGGCGCACGTCCGCGGCGGTCGCGGACCGCCACCGCCTGAGCTGCCGGGACTCCAAGAACCGGCACATGCCGAGCAGCGATGTGAGGCGGGAAGCGCCGCCGTCGGCGCCAGCGCGTGGTCGTCCTGCGGTCCCGGTCGCCGGCTGCGTTGGCCGTCGACCCTGTCCGATCCGGGCGGGCGCTGTACTTTCTTGAGATGGACTTCGCATACTCCGAGCGGTGCGAGGAGTACCGCACCACGTTGCTCGCCTTCATGGACGAGTGCATCTACCCGAACGAACAGCGCTACGACGACGAGATCGCCGCGTCGGGCGACCCCCACCACTATCCGGCGGTGATGGACGAGTTGAAGGCCGAGGCCAAGCGCCGCGGCCTGTGGAACATGTTCCACCCGCACGCCGAGGGTGGGCCAGGCCTGACCAACCAGGAGTACGCGCCGCTCGCCGAGATCCTCGGCCGTGTCGGGTTCGCCAGTGAGGCGTGCAACTGCTCGGCGCCCGACACCGGCAACATGGAAGTGCTGCACATGTTCGGTTCGGCGGAGCAGAAGGACCGGTGGCTCCGGCCGCTGCTCGACGGCGAGATCCGTTCGGCGTTCGCCATGACCGAGCCGGACGTCGCCTCGAGTGACGCGACCAACATCCAGCTGCGCATCACCCGTGATGGCGACGACTACGTGCTGGACGGTCGCAAGTGGTGGATCAGCGGGGCGATGCACCCGCACCTCGGCGTGTTCATCGTGATGGGCAAGACCGACCCGAGCGCACCACCGCACCGCCAGCAGAGCCAGGTGCTGGTACCGGCCGGCACACCGGGCGTGGTCATCAAGCGAGCCTTGCCGGTGTTCGGGTACATGGACGTAGAGGGCCACGTCGAGATGGAGTTCAACGACGTGCGCGTGCCGGTCTCCAATCTGATCGCCGGCGAGGGCGACGGGTTCGCCATCAGCCAGGCGCGGCTCGGCCCGGGCCGGATCCATCACTGCATGCGCACCATCGGCGCTGCCGAGCGGGCCCTCGAGCTGATGTGCAAGCGGGCGCTGTCGCGCACCACGTTCGGCCGGCGGGTCGCCGAACGGAGCAACATCATGGACTGGATCGCCGAGGCGCGCATCGACCTGGAGATGACCCGCCTGCTGACGTTGAAGACCGCGTGGATGATGAACACCATCGGCAACAAGGGTGCGGCGGTCGAGATCTCGGCGATCAAGGTCGCCGCGCCGACGATGGCCCTGAAGATCATCGACCGGGCGATGCAGGTCCACGGCGCGGGCGGCATGTGCGACGACTTCCCGCTGGCGGGGATGTACGCCGGCATTCGCACCCTGCGCCTGGCCGACGGTCCCGACGAGGTGCACAAGATGACCATCGCCCGGCGCGAGCTGCGCAAGCACGACCCTGGCTTCCGCATGGATGGGGCGGTCCCGATGGCCCCAGGCGGTGGTCGCGGCTGAGCTGGGCGGCGTGGCGCGGCTGAGTCGGGCGGCGAGGCGCGGCTCAGCCGGGCGGCGTGGCGCGGTCTGGAAGACTGTCGCGCGATGGCG
>CAZMHG010000250.1:0-5005 GCA_964565975.1 uncultured Ilumatobacteraceae bacterium
GTGGCCACCGCGAGGGCGCTCATCTCGGCGAAGATCGTGGTCCCGAAGCCCTGCAGCTTGGCGGTGAGGAAGGGAAGTCGAGCGGACGGCACCGTGTGCACGCTAGTGGTGGCCGGCGGCGAGCAACCCGCTACGGCGTGGCGGCGAGCGACCCTACGGCGTGGTGCCGAGCGGCGCCAGGCTGTTGAGCACGCTGGTGTCGTAGCTGACGGTGTCCAGCGGCCCGTCGGTCGGCGGGACCGTCGGCGCGATCTCGCCGGCGCTGTTGACCACCCGCAAGGTGGCCTCCATCGTGGAGTGGATCTTGCAGTACACGGTGTAGGTGCCCGCCCCGGGCAGGGTGAACGGCACGGTCTGGCCGGCGGGCACGTCGACGCTGAACGAGCCGCCGCGGTCGGTGAAGGTGTGGGCGAAGCTGTCCAGGTTGGCGATCTCGATCTTCGCCCCGGCGATCAGCACGTCGGCGGGCATGATCGTGAAGTCGCTGATCAGCACGCCGCTCTCGGGCACCACGGTGCCGTCGGTCACCGTGCCGGGGCTGCCGTTGGTGGCTGCGGGCGGGGTGCCGTCGTCGGAGCACGCGGTGACCACCACCATGAGCGCGGCCACCAGAGCGACGGCCCTGCGGCGAATGGGGCTCATCGCGTCGCCGGGTCTGCGTGGCCCAGGTTGTGCGGGCCGAACGACGTGGGCAGCAACTCGTCCAACGTGAACGTCTGGCGGACCCCGCTGCGGCCGGCTGCGTGGATCGGGGTGCCGGGACCGGCGAACTCGCGCAGCTTCTGGCGGCACCCGCCGCAGCACGTGGACACGTCGTCACCGTCGCACACCGTGAGCACCTCGAGCACGACGCGTTCGCCCGCGGTGACCATCGCCGCGAGGGCCGAGGCCTCGGCGCACCAACCCTGAGGGAAGGCTGCGTTCTCCACGTTGCATCCGGCGTAGATCCGCCCGGAGCCGGCGCGGACGGCAGCGCCGACGGGGAAGTCGCTGTACGGGGCGTAGGCGTTGGCCTGCGCGGCGATCGCCGCGGCGAGCAGGTCGGCAGGGGAGTCGGCCATCGCCGCCAATCTACGGGGCGTGTGCCCGCCGGGCGCGGCGGGCCGCGGGTCGCGCCGTCCGCCGTGTCACGATGGGTGCCGTGTTCAATCGTGATGCACGTCTGAAGGTCCGTCGCCGGGTGCTCGGGAACCCCGTGATGCGCACGGTGCTGTCGGTGTGGGCCTGGCTCGTGCTCGTCGTCGTGGTCGTCGTCTGGCTGCCGATCGTCGGGCTGATCTGGCTGGTGACCGCCCCGTTCGACGCGGGGCGCTACGCCGCCGGGTACACGTTCCGCAAGCTGTGCGTCGTGCATCAGAAGCTCAATCCGTTGTGGACGTTCCGCACCTCGGGCATCACGATCACCGACCCGCGCCGCCCGTACATCGTGGTCTCGAACCATCAGAGCTTCGTCGACATCCTGCTGATCTCGCACCTGCCGTGGGAGATGAAGTGGTTGTCGAAGGACGCGTTCTTCGGCTACCCGTTCGTCGGCTGGATGATGCGCATGGCCGGCGACATCAAGCTGGTGCGCGGCGAGCGTGACTCGGCCAAGCAGGCGATGGAAGCGATGCGCGACCGGCTGTCGAAGAAGGTCTCGGTGATGATCTTCCCCGAGGGCACGCGCAGCAGGGACGGCGAGCTGCAGCCGTTCAAGAACGGTGCATTTCGCCTGGCGATCGAGACCAAGACGCCGATCCTGCCGCTGGCCGTGAACGGTGCGTACACCGCGCTGAACAAGGGCGACTGGCGCTTCGGCGTGTCGAACGCCGAAGTCCGGGTGTTGCCGCCGATCGAGACCGCCGGGCTGGAGATGCGCCAGTTCGGCGAGCTGCGCGACCAGGTCCACGCGGCGATCGCTGCCGAACTCGGCGAGATGCGCGCGACGTCGGCTGCCCAGGCCGCTCAGCCGCTGGCCGGCTGAACTGCCGCCCCGACCGCGTCGAGCCACGTCGCGTCCCAGCTGCCCAGGCGTTCCGCGACGGCCTGCGCGGCTCGGGCGAACGCGGCGTCGGCGCCGTCGCCCGGCTGCAGCCGGGGGCGATGGCGAAGGATCCGGGTGACACGCCCGGCGATGTCGTCGGGCGTCTCGTGCGGTCGCGGGTGGCCGTGGCGGCGCCAGCGATCGAGCGCGACGCGCCACTCGCCCCGCCGCTCGATCGGCACGGCTGCCTCGACGGCGAGCACGGCCTCCGTCGACCATGCGCCGTCCCACATCGCGAACGGCTCGCCCGCGTCGACCAGGACGCGGTCCAAGAGCAGCTCGACCATGATGTGCGCGCCACCGACGCGTGCGCCGCGGGGCACCTCGTCGCCGATTGCGTCGCGGGCCACCCGGCACAGCTGGCGGAACCAGTCGGCCCCGTGGAACGCCTCGTCGGCCGTCGCGTGGTGGTGCAGCCCGGCGACGACCACCTGCGAGGCACCCGAGCGGTCGATGCGCAGCCCCGCTGCACCGGCGAAGTCGGGCACCATCGCGGCCAGCACGAAGCTCGGCTCGGGCGATTCCCGTGCCGCGAGCACCCCGTGGGCCAGGTAGTTCACCGGAGCAGGGCTCGCAGGCGGGTGTCGGGCTTCGGGCGTGCGCCGAGGTGTTCGATGACCCAGGCCGACACGGTGGTCGCGAAGCGCGCCGCCTCGACCGCATCTCCGTCGCGCAGGTAGCGCGACAGGAACGCGCCGGCGAACGAGTCGCCCGCGCCGGTCGCGTCGACCAGGTTGTTCGAGCCGGCGGGGATCGCCGTGGCGGTGCCGTTGTCGTAGACCAGCGCACCGTCGGCGTCGAGCTTGAGCATGATCAGGCAGTTGGGGTACAGCTCGGCCAGCGCCTGGGCGATCTCGACCGGATCGACCAGCCCGCCGGTCAGGATGCCGCCCTCTTCCTTGTTCGGCAGGAACACGTCGATGCCGAGATCCTGGGTGACGGCGAGGAACTGCTTGACACCCATCTCGCCGATCATCTGGAACGAGCCCGGGTCGAAGCTGAGCGTCGCCCCGCCGTCCTGGGCGATCTTGGCAGCCTTGCGCACCGCGGCCCGCGGGGGGTCGACGAAGAACGACCACGCGGTGAGGTGGAGGTGCCGGCAGCCGCGGATCACGTCACCCGGCACCTCGCTGGGCAGCAGGTAGAAGTCGGCGCCGTGCCCGGAGACCATGCTGCGCTCGCCGGTGTGGTCGACGAACACGGCGACCGACCCGGTGAGGTGGCCGTCGGTCTCGACGAGGTGAGCCTCGACCCGTTCCCGGTCGAGGTCCTCCTGGGCCAGCTGGCCGAAACGATCGCGGCCGATCTTGCCGACGAACTGGGTGGGGTACCCGGCGCGCGCTGCCCACACGGCGACGTTCGCCGCGCTGCCGCCAGGTGTCAGCATCACCTCGCCGAACGTGTCGCCGCCGCGCAGCAGCTCGGTGTTGGTGCGGATCAACACGTCCCAGGCGAAGTCGCCGATCACGCACATCGGCGCGGTGGGCGATGTGCTCTCGGCGGGCGGTGTCGGGCTCACGCGCGGCGGTCCGTGGCCCGGCGCGGCGCCGCCGCCTTCTTTGTCGCCGCCGCCTTTTTGGTCGCCGCCTTCTTGGTCGCCGGCTTCTTGGCTGCCGCGGTCTTGGTTGCCGCCTGCTTGCTCGCCGCCGGCTTGGGCGTGCCGCGTGCCGCGGACTTCTTCGCCGGCCGGTCGCCGGCGGTCTCGCGGCGGATGGCGAGCAGTTCGAAGGCGCGTTCCGGGCCCATCGCCTCGACCCGGTCACCCTTGGTCAGCGACGCGTTCGTCTGGCCGTCGGTGACGTACACCCCGAACCGGCCGTCCTTGGCGACGACCGGACGACCGGACACCGGGTCGGTGCCGAACTCGCGCAGCGGAGCGGCTGCCGTGGCACTGCGCGCCCCGCCGCGGCGGAAGACCTTGGGCTGGGACAGGATCGCCAACGCCTCGGGCAGGGTGATCGTCAGCAGCTGCTCCTCGCGATCGAGCGAGCGGAAGTCCTTGCCCTTCTGGATGTACGGGCCGTAGCGCCCGTTGTTGGTCACGATCGGCTCGCCCCGCTCGCCGTCGGACGGGTCGGTGCCGAGCGTGCGCGGCAGCTGCAGCAGCGCTGCGGCCTCGTCGAGCGTGATGCGATCGAGCACCATCGTCTTGAACAGGCTGGCCATCTTCGGCTTCGCCAGGCCGGGGGGCAACGCGTCGGCCGAACCCCACTGGACGTACGGCCCGAACCGCCCGTTCTTGGCGTACACCGGGAACCCGTCGAGCTCGCCGATCGGCACGTCGCTCCTCGGCGCGGCGAGGAGCCGCATCGCCGTCTCGACGGTGAGCTCGTCCGGCGTCAGGTCCTCGGGCACGCCGGCAGTGTCCTCGCCACGCTTGACGTACGGCCCGTACCGGCCCGGCTTGACGACGATCTCGAACCCGTCCGGGTCGGTGCCGATGGGGAAGGTGTTGACCTCGGCCGCGTCGATGCCTTCCAGGTTCTGCTCGACAAGCAGCTTCAGGCCGGGCATCCCGTCGGACTCGTCGCCGAAGTAGAACTCGTGCAACCAGTCCTGCTTGTGGCGTTCGTTGCGCGAGATCGCGTCCAGGTCCTCTTCGACCCGCGCCGTGAACGCGTAGTCGACCAACTCGTCGAAGTGCTTCTCCAGCAGGCCGACGACGGCGAACGCGGTCCACGTCGGCACCAGCGCTTGGCCCTTCTTCCACACGTAGCCGCGGTCCTGGATCGTCTGCATGATCGACGCCCACGTCGACGGGCGTCCGATCCCCAGCTCCTCGAGGCGCTTCACGAGGGACGGCTCCGTGTAGCGCGCCGGCGGGCTCGTGGCATGACCCTTCGCCTCGATCGACCCGAGCGGCAGCCGATCGCCGACCTTGACGTTCGGCAGCAGGAGCTCGTCCGCGCCGTCAGCGGACTCCCCTTCGTCCGTCGACTCGACGTACGCGCGCCGGTAGCCCGGGAACGTGATGATCGTGCC
>CAZMHG010000251.1:0-5003 GCA_964565975.1 uncultured Ilumatobacteraceae bacterium
AGGATGTGGAGCGGGGTCAGGTGTTGTGTAAGCCTGGTTCGATTACGCCGCATACGAATTTTGAGGGTCAGGTGTATGTGTTGACGTCGTCGGAGGGTGGGCGTCATAAGCCGTTTTTCAATAATTATCGGCCGCAGTTCTTTTTCCGGACGACTGATGTGACGGGGACGATTCAGTTGCCGGAGGGGACGGAGATGGTGATGCCGGGGGATAATGTGACGATTACGGTGGAGTTGGGGAAGCCGATTGCGATGGATGAGGGGTTGCGGTTCGCGATTCGTGAGGGTGGTCGTACGGTGGGTGCCGGCCGCGTCACCAAGATCACCAAGTAGTTCCCCGTCCGCACGCCGGCCCGTCCGGCGTCGAACTGCCCCACGCGGGGCCTAGGCCTGGAGGGCCGGTATGCCGAAGAACGACAAGCGGGTGAAGATCACCCTCGAGTGCACCGTGTGCAAGCGGCGCAACTACATCACGATGAAGTCCAAGGTCAACGACCGCGAGCGGTTGGAGATGAAGAAGTACTGCTCGCACGACCGGCAGCACACGGTCCACAAGGAAACGCGATAGCCCCACGGCCGCCAGGCCCGCCCGGCTGGTAGCCTGGCAGGCCGTGCAACCAAGGGCAGTAGCTCAGCTGGTAGAGCATCGGTCTCCAAAACCGACGGTCGGGGGTTCGAATCCCTCCTGCCCTGCAAGATCAGCGTCGAGAAGAAATCGAGCGCAACACGAATGTCCATCGATGACCTGAACCGAGAGCAGAAGCGTTCCCTGAAGCGAATGGGAGCGCTCGATGCCGAGGGTCGTCCGACGCGCGCCCCCGCGCCCACGGCCAAGCGGTCCGACGAGCGCGTCGGCCCGCGGCAGTACATCGACGAGGTCCGCGACGAGATGCGCAAGGTCTCGTGGCCCGAATGGCCCGAGGTCAAGCGGTTCTCGATCATCGTGCTCGTCACCGTGATCGTCTACATGATGTTCGTGTTCGGGCTCGACTCGCTGTTCGGCTGGCTCTCGGGCCTGCTGTACCGATGATGAAGAAGCCAACGAGATGACAGACGACCTGACAGACGCCCTGACGCACACCGACGCGACCCAGACCGACCAGCTCGACACGGGCGAGGTCGACACGGGCGAGGTCGACGCGACCTTCGACCTGAGCAGCGACGCCGCGGCCGGCGACGAGCCCACCGACGGCAGCGCCGAGCCGACCGAGGCCGATGAGACCGACGAGGACCTCCCCGTCGTCGACGACCCGTGGACCCGTCCGGGCGCGTGGTACGTGGTGCACACCCAGTCCGGGTACGAAAAGAAGGTCACCGCCAACCTCAACGCGCGCATCCAGTCGATGAACATGGAGGAGCGGATCTTCGAGATCGTCATCCCCATGGAAGACGTCGAGGAGTTCAAGAACGGCCGCAAGCAGACCGTGCAGAAGAAGGTCTTCCCCGGCTACCTGCTGGTCCGCTGCCACATGGACGACGAGAGCTGGTACTGCATCCGCAACACGCCGGGCGTCACCGGGTTCGTCGGCCAGAGCCGCCAGGGCCAAAAGCCCACGGCGTTGTCGCGGCGCGAGGTGCAGACGTTCCTGGCCGCCAAGGGCGACGGCACCGGCGGGCTGCCGGCGCGCAAGAAGCCGAAGCTGGAGTACAGCGAGGGCGAGAGCGTGCGGGTCAAGGAAGGCCCATTCGCCGACTTCGCCGGCACGATCGCCGAGATCAACGCCGACCACATGAAGCTCAAGGTGCTGGTCAACATCTTCGGCCGCGAGACGCTGGTCGAGATGGACTTCGCCCAGGTGTCCAAGCTCTGAGCCCGGCCACCGAAACGATCCACAGGTAAGGAACAGTCATGGCAAAGAAGAAGGTCGCTGCGATCGTCAAGATCCAGATCCCCGCAGGCAAGGCCACCCCGGCCCCGCCGGTGGGTACCGCGCTCGGCCCGCACGGCGTGGCGATCATGGACTTCGTCAAGCAGTACAACGCCGCCACCGAGTCGCAGGTCGGGACGATCATCCCGGTCGAGATCACGGTGTTCGAGGACCGCACGTTCACGTTCGTGCTGAAGACACCGCCCGCGCCGGTGCTGCTGCGCCAGAAGGCCGGCCTGCCGAAGGGTTCCAGCAACCCCGGCAAGCAGGTCGTCGGCTCGGTCACCGAGGCCGACATCGAAGAGGTCGCCAAGATCAAGATGCAGGACCTCAACGCCTACGACCTGGAAGCGGCCAAGCAGCAGATCCGCGGCACGGCCCGCAGCATGGGGCTGACCGTCAAGTGACGTCAGCGGGCTGAGCCGCCGTCCGGCGGCTCCCCAGCCCACGATCACATCCACGCCTGGACCGGGACCACCTCACCCGGCCGGCTCACCAATCCCCGAGGGAGACACCACATGTCCGGCAAGAAGCTCACCGACGCGCACAAGCAGTTCGACCGCGATCGTCTGTTCACCCCGACCGAGGCCATGGCCCTGGTCGTCAAGCTGCCCACGGCGAAGTTCGACGAGGGCGTCGACGTGGCCGTGCGCCTCGGCGTCGACCCGCGAAAGGCCGACCAGATGGTCCGTGGCACCGTCGCCCTGCCCGAGGGCACCGGCAAGGACGTCCGTGTCGCCGTGTTCGCCGCAGGCGAAGCTGCCCAGGAAGCCCGCGACGCCGGCGCCGACAAGGTTGGTGCCGACGACCTGGCCGCCGAGATCCAGGCCGGCAACTTCGACTTCGACGTGGCCATCGCCACGCCCGACATGATGCCGCTCGTCGGTCGCCTCGGCCGTGTGCTCGGTCCGCGTGGCCTGATGCCCAACCCGAAGACCGGCACGGTGACCGCCGACGTCGGCCGTGCCGTCGGCGAGTTCAAGGGCGGCAAGGTCGAATACCGCACCGATCGTTACGGCAACGTGCACGTCACGCTGGGCAAGAAGAGCTTCACGCCGGAGAAGTTGGAGCACAACTTCCGTGCCGTGCTCGACGAGTTGCAGCGGGCCAAGCCGGCCGCGGCCAAGGGCCGCTACCTGAAGAAGATCTCGATCTCCTCGACGATGGGCCCGAGCATCAAGATCGACACCGCCCGCCTGCGCCCCGAGACGCCGACCGGCACGATCTAGGGGTTGCCCACTGGCGGGGCCACCGGCCAGTAGGTACCGTGCGGGTTCTATGCGCCGTCGCTCGATCCTGCTCACCGCCTCCCTGCTCGCCGCCACGATCGGCGGAGCCTCGGCACACGCCAGCACGGCGTCGACCACGCCGCCCGGAACCTTGCCCGACGCCCCGGCGGTGCCCGGCGACGCGGCGGCGGTCAACACCGCGCTCAAGTCGCCGAACAGCTTCTGTTCGGCGGTCGAGGTGGCGATCTGGACCAGCTTCACCAGCGCGACGCTCTCGTCGGGCACGGGGAGCGAGGACGACGACCCGGCGAGCATCAACCTGATCAGGGTCTCGCCGCTGCTGGCCGTGCTGTACCACGACGCCGCGCAGCACCCCGCGCCGGGACTGCCGGCGATCGCCCCGGCGATCTTCGAGCAGTTCGCCAACGTCCTCGAGAACGTCGTCGCCCAGATGAAGGCCGCGGGCTTGTCCGACGAGATCATCGCCAAGATCGCCAACGCAAGCGTCAGCCCGTTCCCGTCGACCGGGACGGTCACCTTTCCGACGATCCCGCAGATCACCATGCCGGCGGGCGTGACGCTCCCCGCAGGCGTCACCATTCCCAAGATCGACATCCCGCAGATCACGCTCCCGGACCTCGGCCTGTCCGAGATCGGTGGAGGGGCCAAGCTCTCGGCCGACGAGCAGGCGCAACTGGACGCAGCCGTGGCCGCGGTCACGATCAACATCAGCGAGGAGATGGACAAGGTCGCCACTGATGTGAGCGACGACGGGGTCGACACGGGCAGGCTGTGCCCGGCGATCGCCGCGCTGACCGGCGACGACGACAGCGAAACCGCGGGAACCGCCGTCCCCGGCACCTGAGCACGACCTACAGCCGGCGCAGCCATGCGGGTGGCGCCGGCCGCAGGTGGCGCTAGCCTGCGAAGCCGAAAACAACCCGGTCGCTCGCCGTAGACCGCTGGCCGTCCACCCTCGGGTGGCGCGAAGGATCCCCCGGGATCACCAGCCGAGGTGGATGTCGCTCGGAGCCTCCTCGCTCCTCGCGGTGTTCGCTCTTGCGAGCACCCCGAGTCGACGCGAGAGGAGGTGTACATGACGACAGAAAACCCCCGTGCCGAGAAGGTCGCCGTGGTCGACGAAGTCGCCAGCAAGCTGGCCTCGTGCGACGCAGCACTGATCGCCGAGTACCGCGGCATGTCCGTCGGGCAACTCGGCAACCTGCGCCGCACGCTGCGCCAGGCCGGCGGCGAGTACAAGGTGTACAAGAACACCCTTGCCCGCCTCGGCGCCAAGCAGGCCGGCATCGACGGACTGGACGAGTACCTGGTCGGCCCGACCGGCATCACGTTCGTCACCGGCGACGCCGCGGCTGCGGCCAAGGCGCTGAAGGACGCGGCCAAGGCAAATCCGCTGCTGGTGATCAAAGGCGGCGTGGTCGGCGGCAAGTCGGTGTCGGCCAAGGACGTCGAAGCCCTGGCCGAACTGCCCAGCCGCGACGTGATGCTGGCCATGCTGGCCGGCGCGTTCCAGGCCCCGCTCACCAAGACCGCCGGCCTGCTGGCTGCGTTGCCACGCAACTTCGCCTACGGGCTGAAGGCGCTGATCGACGAGCGCCAGGCCGCCTGAGGCACCACCACACCCAACACATCGAATCCACTCGAATCTCAAGGAGAGAACCCATGTCGAAAGACGACATCCTCGAAGCAATTGGCAACATGACCGTGATCGAGCTGAGCGAGCTGCTCAGCGCGTTCGAAGAGAAGTTCGGCGTCACCGCCGCCGCCCCGGTGGCCGTCGCCGCCGCCGGCCCGGCTGCTGCCGCGGCACCGGTGGAGGACGAAAAGGACGAGTTCGACGTCGTCCTCACCGCCGCCGGCGCGCAGAAGATCCAGGTCATCAAGGT
>CAZMHG010000252.1:0-4978 GCA_964565975.1 uncultured Ilumatobacteraceae bacterium
CGTCGTCGACAACTTCGGCGGGCGCACCCGACCAGGGTCCACGGCGCTGCACGACGGCCCGAATCGTGTGTGGCGGATGTTCGAGTTGTCGGGCGACGTGGTGACGCAGCGGCATCCGTCGCCGTGGCTCGTCGTGCCGCCGACGAGCAGGGGAACGGCCGGGCCGCCGCTCGAGACCGTGGTCCTTGCCCGCGACGAGGGCGCCAACCTGGTCTGGGCGATCGAGCGCGACGTCGAGGGCCCTGCCGGCATGCCGGTGGATCGCCGGTTGCTCGCGTCCGGCCGCGGTCGATCGCCCGGCGCGCCCGTGCCAGCCGGCCCGACCGGTGCTGACGGCACGGCGGATGACGTCTGGGCGTACCGGCTGGAGTCCGGCGATCCGCCCGGGTACTGGGTGCCGTTCGTCGCCGAACGGGTGTCGGCGCAGTCGGCCGAGACCGTCCTGCGCCGGGCGCGGATGCACCAATGGAACGACGCCGCGGCGGGCCCGCACGGTGTGCTGCTCGACCCGACGGCGCCGATGTGGGTGCGCGAGGAGGAGGTCCCGTCGAGCGGCGTCCGCGTCACGCGGCGCTGGCGCTATGCGCGTGGCACCGACGGCGCCGGCCGCCTGTGGCTGCAGTACGAGAAGGTTCCGGCTGGTGGCGAGCGATCGAGCGGGATCCGTTGGGACGTGATCGACGTGATCCGTGACTCATCGTGACCGCACCGTCGGTGCGGTCCGTGACACATCGTGACCGCGCGGTAGGTGCGGTCCGTGACGGATCGTGACCGCGCGGTAGGTGCGGTCCGTGACCGCGCGGTCGGTGCGATCGCGGATCCGCGGCGGCTCCGTGGCGCCACCGTGGGTGCATCGTCACGCTCCGGTGTGCCGCCGTGCTTGAATCTCGCCGTGCCAACCAACCGCCTGTCGCCGACGTTCTGGCGATTCTGGCTCGCGGGGGCGCTGTCGAACCTCGGTGACGGCGTGCGCCTCACCGCGCTGCCGTTGCTGGTCGCCACCCTGACCCGCGACCCGTTCCCGGTCAGCGTGGTGATGGCCCTGACGATGTTGCCGTGGCTGCTGTTCGGCGTCGTCGGCGGAACGCTGGTCGATCGCCTCGATCGGCGCCAGATCATCATCATCGGCCAGGTCGGGCGCGGGGTGGCCGTCGCGGTGCTCGCGGTGGTCACGGCCAGCGGTCATCAGTCGCTCGCGCTGATCTACGCCGTCGCGTTCCTCATCGGGCTGGGCGAAGTCTTCGTCGATTCGGCGATGCAGGCGGCGATCCCCCAGCTGGCCACCGACGAGCAACTGGAGCGGGCCAACGCGCGCATGATCGTGGCCGAGGTGACCACCAACGAAGTGGTCGGCGCCCCGCTCGGCGCGGCGCTGTTCGTGGCCGCGGCGTGGATCCCGTTCGGGTTCGATTCGGCCAGCTTCGTCCTCGGTGCGCTGCTGGTGGCCACACTCGGCGTCCGCTTGCAGGGCGATCGCGCGACGACCGAACGTGCCGGCATTCGCCAGGAGATCGCCGACGGCCTGCGCTTCGTGCGCGATCACCCGCTGCTGCGCGGCCTGGCGGTGAGCGTCGCTTGCTTCAACGCAGGGATGTCCGCCGCGGCGTCGGTGCTGGTGCTCTACGCGCTCGACGAGCTGCACGCCTCCGAGCGGGCCTACGGCTGGTTCATCGGGCTGAGCGCGCTCGGCGGCGTGCTCGGCGCATTGGTGGCGTCGGCCGCCGCGGTCCGGCTCGGCCGGCGGGCGGTGATGATCGTCAGCACGGCGGTGGCGGCGGTGTGCTTCGGGCTGCTCGGCCTGGCCGAGCACATCGTCCTGGCGACGGTGCTGTTCTTCCTGGCCGGCGTGGCCGGCTCGATGTACAACGTCGTCGGCCGATCGGTGCGCCAGTCGGTGACACCCGACCGGCTGCTCGGGCGGGTGATCGCGTCGATGCGCCTGCTCGGGCTTGGCGCGGTCTCCGTCGGGGCGCTGCTCGGCGGTGGGATCGCCACATGGTGGGGCGTGCGCGCCGTGTTCGCCTTCGCCGTGGTGCTCGGTTGCGGGGCTGCGGTGCTGTTGCTCGGCGCGACGCGGCACCTGGAACCGGTGTGATCGTCCTTGCCGACGATCGCACCGGCGCGTTGGAGACGGCCGCGGCGATCGCCGACGGGTACGGGTTCGCCGTCACCGTCACGGCGAACCCCGTCCAACGGCCGGCTCCGACCCTCGCCCGGCCGGCGGTCGTCGACCTCGGCACACGCCACCTGTCGCCGCAGGAAGCGGCGCGGCGTGTGCGCCGGTTCGCCGGCTCGGCGACGCATCTGAAGGTCGACTCGCTGTTGCGCGGCAACTGGCATGCCGAGGTCGCCGCCGTCGGTGGCTGCGACGGTCGGCGCGTGGTGATGGTCGCCGCCTTCCCTGCGCTCGGCCGCACGTGCATCGGTGGCGTGGTCCGGGCGGGTGGCGTCCCCGTCGACGAGCTTGCCGACGCGCGCGCCGCGGCGGTCACCAGCCGCCCGGCGGCGCTGCTGGGGGCGCACGAGGTGACGGCGGCCGGGCTCGACGACTGGTTGCGCGGCACCGGCCGGATCGCGGTGTGCGACGCGGCGACCGACGACGACCTGGCCTCGATCACCCGGCAGCTCGCCGGCCACCCGGACGTGATCCTCGCCGGGACCGCCCCGGCGATCGCCGCCGATGTGGCGCGCCTGGCCGGCGGTCACCCGGCACACACCGCGCCGTCCGTGCACTCGGGCGTTGGCGTGTTCGGTGCCCGGCGTCCCGCCGTCGTCGTCGTGGGCAGCGTCCACCCCGTGGCGATCGCCCAGGCTGATCGGCTCGACGGCCTGCACGGCGTGTCCGTCGTGCGGACCAACCTCGCCGCGGACTCCACGGCAGACGAACTGCTCGCCGACCTCGCCTGCCGCGCCCGGTCGCTCACCGCGACGGCGTCGATCGTCGTGATCGTCGGCGGCGACACCGCCGCAGCCCTGCTCGGCGACGAGCCGGTGATCGTCAGCGGCTTGGCCGGCCTGGGCATGGCGGTGTGCTCCACGCCGGCGCTGCCCGGAGCGGTCGTCGTCACCAAGCCGGGCTCGTTCGGCGACCCGAACGCATTGGTCGACCTGCTGACCGGCAGGATGGGCTGATGGCACCGGTGACCCCGCTGGCGATCACGATGGGCGACGCGGCGGGTGTGGGGCCCGAGATCGTCCTGCGCCGCGCCGCGGCGGGCGCGTTGGGCGACGACGTCGTCGTCTACGGCGACGAGGCGATCCTGCGCCGCGGGGCACAGCACCTCGGGCTGGCCTGGCCGGCCGAGCTGCGAATCCACGACGCCGGGCAGCTGACCGCCGCCGATTTCGCCCCGGGCGTGCTGTCCGCGGCGGCAGGTGCCGCAGCGCGCGAGTACGTCCGCCAGGCGACGGTCGACGCGCTCGCCGGGCGCGTCGCCGGGATCGTCACCATGCCGATCAACAAGGAGGCGACGCAGCTGAGCGACCCGTCGTTCGTCGGCCACACCGAGTACATCGCCCAGCTGTGCGGCGCGACGCGCGTCACGATGATGCTCGTCGCCGGCGACCTCGCGGTCCCGCACGTCAGCACGCACTGCTCGCTGCGCTAAGCGATCGACCGGGTGCGCGCACCGCGGGTCCTCGACGTCGTCCGGCTGACCGACGGCACGCTGCGCCGTTTCCTGGAGCGGCCGCGGATTGCCGTCTGCGGGCTGAACCCGCACGCCGGCGAGCACGGCCTGTTCGGCACCGAGGACGCCGAGCACATCGCCCCGGCGATCGCCGCGGCGCAGGCCGAGGGCATCGACGCGAGCGGCCCGCACCCGGCCGACACGGTGTTCTTCCAGGCTGTCCACAACCGTCGCTACGACGCGATCGTGTGCATGTACCACGACCAGGGCCACGCGCCCACGAAGCTGCTGGCGTTCGACACCGGCGTCAACGTCAGCGTCGGCCTGCCGATCGTGCGCACCTCGGTCGATCACGGCACGGCGTTCGACATCGCCTGGCAGGGCGTGGCGTTCACCGATTCGCTCGACCATGCGTTGGGTTACGCGAGGCGCTTGGCGGGCCGCCCGTCCGGGATGCAACACTGACCTGCGTGACGATGCGCGAGGAGTGCCGGCATTACGAGAGCCGCACGTACGCGAACGGCGAGACGGTTCGCAAGTGCCGTGTCGATGCCGCGCCGGATGCCCCGTGGCGTTGCCCCGCGTCGTGCCCGTCGTTCGACCTGCGGATCGGTGTCGGCTGGACGTACGGCACGCTCGTCAACCCGTCGCCGGTCGGCGACGTGCCGGGGCTGGACGACGGTACGGCGGCGGCCGTGCTCGACGAGGCCGAGGACATCATCAACTCGATCTCGGCGCGCACGATGGCCGAGGTCGAGGCCGAGCACCGCTCCAACCACCCGAGCAACCCCAAGTCGCCCTGGCGCCGCTTGTTCCGGCGTGATTGAGCCGCGGCGGCTCACGGTCATCGGGATTTCACCTACGGCCGTAGTAGAATTTCCCCCGTGCACACGCTGAATCCCGACGCCGTGCGCGCCCTGGGGCTGGGCGATCCCGACGCCCGGATGGCCGCCGCCGAGCGTGCCGCGGCGATGCCGCTGCCATCGACCGACGAGGAGATCTGGCGTTACAGCCGGATCGACCAGCTCGACGTCGATCGCTACGTGCCTGGGCGGGTGACGACCACCGTGGACGCGCCTGCCGAGGTCGGCCGGACCGGCGAGGTGCCGCCGCTCACCGTTCACGACCGCTTCGACGAGCTGAGCACGGCATACTCCGACCCGGTCGTGCTCTGTGTTCCCGCGGGACGGGTGGTCAGCGCGCCCGTCACTGTGCACCACCGCGCCGAGACCGGCGGCGTCGCCGTGTACCCGCGCCTCGTGCTCCACGCCGGCGCCGACAGCGAGGTCACCGTCGTCGAGGTCTTCGAGTCGGCCGACGACGTCGACGCGCTCGTCGTGCCCAGGTTG
>CAZMHG010000253.1:0-2363 GCA_964565975.1 uncultured Ilumatobacteraceae bacterium
GGCCGGTCGCCCAGGCCACCGAATCCACGTGCGCGGGGTGCCAGGCGAACGCCAGGTTGTTGGTCTCCAGCCAGGCGTCGTCGTCGGCGCCCGGTTGGAAGGCGCGCGTCTCGATCGTGCTCCGGCGGCCGTCGAGCGGCAGGCCGGTGCGCATCACCAGCAGCCGCCGTCCAGGGGCCATGCCCAGCTCGGCCGCCTGCGCGGCGGCGTCGGGCGCAGTGGTCCACCATGTCGCCACGCCGCCCGTGTGCGCCAGCGCGTCCAGCAGCGGATCGAGCAGCTCCGCGGCGTCGAGCTCGGGCACCGCGCCTATCTGCCACCCGCCGGCCACCGACGAGGCCTGGGCGTAGCCGGACAGCGGGTCGCCGCGCAGTACGGCGCGAACGCCGGGGCGCGGGGCGCCGGTCAGGTCGGCGAGGAGGTGGTCGGGAAGCTGCTCGCCGGGGTGGGCGTGGAGGAACCGGCGCACCGCAGCCAGGTCCTCGGCATCCAGCTGGTCGACGACACGCGGCATCGCCGCCGGACGCTAACAGCGCCGCGACGCCGCCCCGGCTGGTGCCGACGGCTGCGCCGATACCGTGGGGCCGATGGCCGGCCCGCGCACCCCACATGGCCGCGCCAAGCGAGTCGCCGAGCACCTTGCCGAGGACTACCCCGAAGCGCTGTGCGAGCTGGATCACCGCAACCCGTTCGAGCTGCTGGCGGCCACGATCCTGTCCGCACAGACGACCGATGCGCGGGTCAACATGGTCACCCCGGCGCTGTTTGCCGCCTACCCGGACGCCGAATCGTTGGCCGGAGCGCCGCTCGACGACGTCGAGCGGATCATCCAGTCGACCGGCTTCTACCAAACCAAGGCGCGCAACATCGTCGGGATGGCCACCGCCCTGATCGAGCGGTTCGGTGGCCAGGTGCCGACGGCACTCGACGACCTCGTGTCCCTGCCTGGCGTCGGCCGCAAGACCGCCAACGTGGTGCGCAGCGTGGCGTTCGGTCTGCCGGGGCTTCCCGTCGACACCCACGTCGGCCGGCTCAGCCGCAAGCTCGGCCTGACCGAGCAGGAGGACCCGGTGAAGGTGGAAGCCGAGCTGTGCGCGATGCTGCCGCGCCGCGAGTGGGGCGACTTCAGCTTGCGGATGATCCTCCACGGACGGCGGGTCTGCGACGCCAGGCGACCCAACTGTGGCGCCTGTTCGATGGCCTGGTTCTGCCCGTCTCGCGCCTAGCAGGGCAATTCGCGCGCAGCGTGAAGATCGGGTTGCAAACGCGCCAGCGGCCGGGCCAGAATGCAGCTACCGACCAGGTTCCCGCCACCTGAGTCGTGCAGCGACGCCAGGATCCGCCGCCAGGCGTTGCCACCGACGGCCCCCTTTTGGGGGCCGTCGGCAGTTTTCGGGCGATGTGCGCACATTCCGGTCGATCTCCGGGCAGTTTCGGGCATCCCGTTGGCATCGGGCGCGTGTTCAACGCATCGTCTGGATGGCCCGGCGGGTGGCTCGTCCGGCGCTGCGCAGGTGGCGTTCGGCCTCGTACAGCGCGCTCAGCGGCTCGTCGGTGCCGTCCTGCTCCAGTTCGGCGGCCAGGGCGATCAGCCGGTTGCGTGAGGTTTCCAAACGTTCCATGAGACCCGACAGTTCGGCGCAGGCGCTCGACAACCGGGCCGCGCGGGCAGGATCGGACGATGGTGCCATCGTCGCAGTGTCGCACGATCGGTTGCGCCGGGGCGAGCAGCTACACGCCTGGCGGGAAGTGGCGGGGGCCGCTTCGGGGGACCTGGATATCGTGGCCCGGTGCCGATCGTGCCCGTCCGTGACGACTTGCGAGCCCTCGAGGGCTACCACTCGCCGCAGGTCGACGTCGACGTGCGCCTGAACACCAACGAGTCGCCGATGCCGCCGCCGCAGTCGTGGCGCGATGCGTTCGCCGCGGAGATGTCCCGGGTCGAGTGGCACCGTTATCCCGATCGTGGCGCGACCGAGTTACGCCGGGCGATCGCCGAACTGCACCAGGTGTCCCCCAGCCAGGTGTTCGCCGCCAACGGGTCGAACGAGGTCCTCCAGACCCTGCTGCTCACCTATGCCGGTCCCGGCCGCACCGTGGCGACCTTCGAGCCGACCTACCAGCTGCACGGCCACATCGCCCGCCTCACGGGGGCGACCGTCGCCGAGGGCGAGCGCACGGCCGGCTTCGAGCTGGACCTGGACGAGGTCACCCGAGTCATCGCCGCTGCGCAGCCGTCGGTCACGTTCCTGTGCTCGCCGAACAACCCGACCGGGCTGGAAGAGCCACGCGCCAACGTCGAGGCCGTGGCCGCGATGCCGGACCTGCATCTCATCGACATGCGGCGTGCGCCGCCCGAGCGA
>CAZMHG010000253.1:2373-4966 GCA_964565975.1 uncultured Ilumatobacteraceae bacterium
GACGAGGCCTACGGGTAGTTCGCCAGCTGGACGGCGCTCGACATGCTCGACGAGGACCGGCCGATCGTGATCACCCGCACGTTCTCCAAGACGTGGTCGATGGCCGGGACCCGGTTGGGGTACCTGGTCGGCCCGTCGTGGCTGGTCGCCGAGCTGGACAAGGTGATCCTGCCGTACCACTTGGACGCCGCCAAGCAGATCGCCGGCCGGCTGGCGTTGCGCTACGTCGGCGAGATGGAGTCCCGCGTCCGCCAGGTGATCGCCGAGCGCGAGCGGATCGCGCGGGCGATGGCCGCGATGCCCGTCGACGTGTTCCCGAGCGGCGCCAACTTCATCCTGTTCCGGCCGGGTCACGTCGACGGTCGGGCCGTCTGGAACGCGCTGCTCGATCGCAGCGTGCTGGTGCGCGACTGCTCCGGCTGGCCGCGCCTCGCCGGGTGCCTGCGGGTCACCGTCGGCACGCCCGAGGAGAACGGCCGCTTCGTCGACGCCCTTGCCGACTCGCTCGCATCCCTCGCCGGAGCCGCACGATGAGCCGCACCGCACAGGTCGAACGGACGACCAAGGAGACCTCGATCGCGCTGTCGATCAACCTCGACGGCACCGGCCAGGCCGAGGCGCGCACCGGGATCCCCTTCTACGACCACATGATCGAGCAGGTCGGCAAGCACGGCGGGTTCGACCTCACCGTGCAGGCCACCGGCGACCTGCAGATCGACACGCACCACACCGTCGAGGACGTCGCCATCGTGCTCGGCGAGGCCGTGCGAACCGCGCTCGGCACCAAGGTGGGGGTGCGGCGCTTCGCCAGCGGTCTGTACCCGTTGGACGAGGCGCTGGTCGAGATCGCCCTCGACCTGTCGGGGCGGTCGTACGTCGTGTGGGAGGTCCCGCTGCCGGAGTGCCTGCCGCTGGGCAACCCCGCCTTCGATCCGCAGCTCGCCGAGCACGCCGTCGGCTCGTTCGCCACCGCCGCTGGCGTCACACTGCACGTCACGCTGCGCCGTGGCCGCAACGTGCACCACATCATCGAGGCCGTGTTCAAGGGGCTCGGGCGCTGCCTGCGAGACGCGGTGCGCGTCGAGAGCGACACGCTGCCGTCGACCAAGGGCACCCTGTGACCCGCCGCGCCGCCCGATGAGCACGCCGGTCGTCGCGGTCGTCGATTACGGGATCGGCAACCTGCGATCCGCCGAGCGTGCCCTGCACCACGTCGGCGCCAATGCCGTGTTGACCACCGATCCGCGGGTGGTCGCCTCGGCCGCTGCAGTGGTGCTGCCTGGTGTCGGCGCGTTCGGTGCGTGCATGGACGCGTTGCGTGCCGCGGGGATGCCGGGGCCGGTGCGCGACGCGGTCGCCGGCGGGCGGGCGTTCCTCGGGATTTGCGTGGGCATGCAGATGTTGTTCGACGGCAGCGACGAGGACCCGCTCCACGCCGGCCTGGGGATCATCCCGGGGCGGGTGCGGTGGCTCGGCACCGACGTGCCGCGCCCCCAGATGCAGTGGAACCGGCTGCAGCTGGCCGGCGCGGACACCGACCTGTTCGCCCATCTCGACAATCCGTGGATGTACTTCGTGCACTCGCTCCATGGTGTCCCCGACGATCCCGCCGTCGTGCGGGCGACGGTGCAGTACGGGGGCACGGTGAACGCCGTGTTCCAGCGGGACAACGTGTACGCGACCCAGTTCCATCCGGAGAAGTCCGGCCGGCACGGCCTGCAGCTGCTGGCCAACTTCGTGCGCATCGCGGCGGGGCGTGGATGATCCCGCCGGTCGAGCTCTATCCGGCGATCGACGTCCGTGGCGGGCAGGTCGTCCGGCTCCGCCAGGGCGACTACGCCGACCAGACGGTGTACGGAGACGACCCGGTCGCCGTGGCGGCGTCGTTCGCCGACGAGGGAGCGACGTGGATCCACGTCGTCGATCTCGACGCGGCGCGCAGCGGTTCGCCGCAGAACCGTCCGGTCGTCGCCGCGATCGCCGCCGCCGTGCAGGGCCGGGCACGTGTCCAGACGGGTGGCGGCGTGCGCTCGGTGGACGACGCCGCGGCGTTGGCCGCGGCGGGTGTCGCCCGGGTCGTGATGGGATCCGCGGCGGTCGCCGACCCGGCTCTGGCCGAACGGGTCGCGGCGGTGCTGCCACTCGCCGTCGGGTTGGATCACCGCGGTGGTGTCGCCGCGGTGCACGGCTGGACGCAGAGCAGCGGGACCACCGTCGCCGACCTGCTGCCCAGGTTCCCGTTCGCCGCGGCGTTCGTGATCACCGACATCGCCCGTGACGGCATGCTGCACGGACCGGACGTGGCCGGGCTCGCCGAGGCCGCAGCCGCGACGCCCGTGCCAGTCGTCGCCAGCGGCGGCGTGGCCGGCCTGGACGACGTTCGGGCGCTTGCCCGCGTGCCGGGCATCGCCGGGGTGATCACCGGCAAGGCGCTGTACGAGCACCGCTTCACGGTGTCCCAGGCGATCCGGGCGCTTCGCCAGCTCCCGACGGTCGACGCTCCCGGTGGCCACCGATGAGAGTGCCGCGCGTCATCCCGTGCCTCGACGTGACCAACGGTCGGGTGGTCAAGGGTGTCAACTTCGTCAACCTG
>CAZMHG010000254.1:0-4965 GCA_964565975.1 uncultured Ilumatobacteraceae bacterium
CCAGCGCCTGGGCGACGCCCTGGTAGCCGATGTCGTACGGCTTCTGGGCGACGAGCGCCTGCACGTCACCGGCCTCGAGCTGCTTGATCTGGTCCGGGCCGGCGTCGAAGCCGACGACCTTCACCGCTCCGGACTTCGACGCCTGCTTGATGCCGGTGGCGACGCCCTGCGCGGTGAACAGGTTCGTGGCGAACACGCCTGCCAGGTCGGGATCCTTGGCCAGCGCAGCGCTGACGACCTGTGCGGCCGTGGAGGCCTCGTTGTGCGAGTACTGCGTGTCGGACACCAGCGTGAAGCCGAACTCGGCGGCCTTCTTGTTGAAGCCGGCGACGCGGGCGTCGACGCTCGACACGCCAGGATCGGTCGAGATGACCAGCACCTTGCCGCCCGACGGGACGCCAAGGGTCTGCAGCGCCTCGGCGGCCTTCTCGCCACCGAGCTCGTTGTCCGTGGCGATGCGCGACACGCCGATGGTCTCGTCGGTCACGACGGTGTCGACGAGGACGACCTTCGTGCCACCGTCCTGGATCGTCTTCAACGGCGTCGCCGAGGCGGTGACGTCGTTGGGGGCGACCAGCAGAGCATCCGGCTTGGCCGCGGCGACCGCGTCGAGCATCGGGTTCTGCAACGTGGCGTCGAACTTGTCCGGGCCCTGGACGTCGAGCGTTGCGCCCGCCGCGGCGACCGCTTCCTTGGCGCCGCACTCCATCGACACGTAGAACGGGTCGCCCTTGACACCGACCATCAGGGTGATCTTCTTGCCGGTGCCGCTGCCGGGGGCAATCGTCGCCGCCGGAGCGGCCGTGCCCGCCGTCGTGCCCGCAGTCGTGCCTGCCGTGGTGGCGGCCGTCGTGCCCGGCGTCGCGGCTGCCGTGCCGGCGATCAGCGCCGCCAGGGCGAACGACGATGCGACCATCGTCGACGCCGTTGCTTTGGTGATGTGCTTCATCGGTTCCTGTTTCTCCTTGTTGTGGGTGTTGGTGGTACAGGTCGTTCGCGGCCGGCGCGATCGTCGCCGCGGTCGGGGTTCATCGGTTCTGGCCCTTGCGCCGGAGTTGGTCGAACCACACGGCGAGCACGAGGACGAAGCCGAGGGCCACGTCCTGCCAGTACGGGTTGACCCCGATGATGATGAATCCGTTCTTCAGCACCGAGGGGATCCACACGCCGATCAACGTGCCGAGCATCGTCGCCACGCCACCGAACAGGCTCGTGCCGCCCAGGGCGACGGCGGTGATCGCCTGCAGGTTGTCGGTGGTGTGCCCGCCGATCGAGGTCGTCGAGAAGTACGCCAGCGACAAGAACCCGGCGAACCCGGCGGTCACACCGCCGACGGCATAGACCTTCACGAGGTGCCGGCCGACGCGGATGCCGACGCGCTCGGCGGCCTCTGCGTTGGACCCCACGGCCAACGTGTGCCGTCCGAAGATCGAGTAGTGCAGCCCGACGTAGCCGATGATGAACACGATCGCGGCGATCGAGATCAGGTTCTGCACCCCAGGGATGACGTGTCCGTTGGCCACTGGGTCGAGCGCGTAGGTGGCGACGTTGACGCCCTTGCGGATCAGCCGGCTGACGCCAAGCCCGGCACCCAGCGTCGCCAACGTGGCGATCATCGCCGGGATCCGCATGTAGGCGACCATCAACCCGTTGAGCAGGCCGATGACCAGCCCGCCGAACAGCGCGGCGAGCAACGCGGCGATCACGTACCACGCCGTCGTCTCCCTCGACGACACGTCGATTGCGTGCCGGCCGCCGCCGGCGTCGATCATCGACAGTGCCTGCGCGGCGAACACCTCACCGGCGATGATCGCGCTCGGGATCGACAGGTCGATGCCCTTGGCGGCGATGACGAACGTCGTGCCGACGCTGGCCACCGTGAGGATCGCCACGTTGCGCGCCAGGCCGAGCATGTTGGCCGACGTGTCGAACTTGCCGGGCGCCTTGATCGTGAAGAAGATCATCAGGCCGACGAGGAACAGCAGCGTGCCGAGCACGTTGCTGCGGCGCAGCACCGCGCGCATCGCAGCAACGGCACCGGATCGGCTGTCGGTCTCGGTGCTCATCACGACACCCCCGTGGTCGCGTCGACGTCCTCGTCGAGATCGTTCGTGTACGCCCCGGAGATCGCGTCGATCAGCTGATCCAGGTTCGTCTCGTCGCGACCGAAGCGGGCGACCCGGCGACCGAGGCGCATCACCTCGATCCGGTCGGAGACCTCGATCACCTGGGGCAGGTTGTGCGAGATGAAGATCACCGCAAGTCCCTGATCGCGCACGTTGTGGATCAGTTCGACCACCTTGCGGGTCTGGATCACGCCGAGCGCTGCGGTCGGTTCGTCCATGATGATCACGTGCCGGGCCCACATCGCCGAGCGGGCGATGGCCACCGACTGGCGCTGACCGCCGGAGAACGAGGCGACCGGCACGCGCAGGTCCTGGACCAGGCCGACGCCGAGCTCGGCGAACTTGGCGGCGGTGCGCTTGCGCATCTCGCGCTGGTCGTGGAAGAAGCGGAACTTGCGCAGCTCACGGCCGAGGAACACGTTCGACGCCGCGTCCAGATCCGGGGCGACGGCGAGGTCCTGGTACACGGTCTCGATGCCCAACCCAGACGCGGCCTGCGGTGAGGCGATGTGCACATCGGCGCCGTCGACGAGGAGCCGGCCGCTGTCGGGTGTGTGCACCCCGGAGAACACCTTGATCAGCGTCGACTTGCCCGCGCCGTTGTCGCCGACCAGCGCAGTGACCTCGCCCGGGAAGGCCTGGAACGAGCAGCCACGCAGGGCCTGCACGGTGCCGAACGACTTGACGATGCGTTGCGCCTCGATCGCCGGAACCGCACCGGTGATCCGGCCCGCCTCGCCGCCATGGTTCGCCGCCGGCGGGGCGTCGGCACGTGGTGCCGCCGAAGTAGCGTCGCTGGGCGCCGCGTCGCTGATCCGGGATTCGTCGGTCACCCGGCGACCTCCTTCCATCCACGGCCGTGCTCGGCCAGCAGCGCTGCCAATCCCTGCATGCGCGGCACGGCGACCTCGGCCAGCCATGACCGGCGGGCCTCGCCGTCCATCGTCACGGCCTCGCCCCAGATCGCCCGTCCGGCGATGAACCCGGTCGCACCGTGGTCCAGCGCCGTGCGCGTGCGATCGACGAAGGCGGCGTAGTCGACGCCTGCGGAGAGCAACGCCCACGGCACTCGGCCGAGCCCGGCGGTGACCTCGTCACATCCCGCCGCGCCGCCCGGCCATTCGATCTTCAGCAGATCCATGCCGCAGGTGGCCATGCGGATCGCCGAGCGGACGACCGCGGCCTCCTTGTCCTCGCGGCTCGGCTCGCGCCCGGGGGCGAAGGCGACGAGCGGTTCGATCACGCTCGGCACACCGCCGGCGCGGCAGTCGTCGGCGATGCCGCGGATCACGTCCAGGGCGATCTGTGACAGGTCGGGCCCGTTCGCCTGCGCAACGCGGTCGGGATCCCACTGGACCAGGAACTTGAGTGCGTCGCCGCGGTTGGCCGCGACCCAAGCCGCGTCCTGGCCTGGCTCGAGCACGGTGAGGTACTCGCCGTCGACCTTCTGCTTCTCGGCCGGTTCGGCGGCCAGCAGCACGCCGACGCCATCGGCGAGGACGCCAGCAGCGCGGGCCGGTTCGACGCCGAGCTCGAGGTCCAGCAGCACACCGCTGGCATGCGGCGACAGCGCCCGCACGACGTCGATCTTGAACACGGCCATATCGGCCGCGGTCGCCGTGCGGCCTGCCTCGGTGAGCATCCGGCGCAGGGTGCCACGCTGGTCCATTGCCAGCACGGCGAACTTGCCGTTCCCGTCAGCGATCGCGTCGAGGGTCATGAATGGTCTCCTTGCAGATGCAACAATCCGGGCCACGGTGGACCGGTGAGTTGGTCGGGTGGGGCGAGTGCTCCTGCGGCTGCACCGGCCAGGTAGGCCGCGCCGGCGGTGCCCGCTTCGTCGACGACGGCGCGGTCCAATCCGCCGAGCTGGCGGCGCTTGGCGCGAAGCACCGCCGCGTCGTGGAACCATCCGCCGGCGGCGAGCACGCGGCGGTGTGGTCCAACGGCGTTGCTGATCGCCGCGAGCAGCGGTCCGGCCGGGGCGATCGCCGCGGCGACCTGTGCTGCCCACGTCGGGTCGTTGGCCAGCGATTCGCGGGTCGTCCGATCGGTCGCACCCAGCTGCGCCGCGGCACGTTCCAGGCACATGCCCGTGGGCAGGCCGGCGAGGACGCAGATCCTGCCGGGCACGACGGTCCGCCCGACGGTCAGTCCGGCGCCGACGAGGGCGCGCACACGATCGCGGTCGAGATGCTCGCCCGTCATGCGCGTCAGTGCCTCGGCCGTGCCCATCGAGTCGAACAGCGTCTCGTCGTTGGTCGCGCCACTGGCGAACGCCGCGCACTGGTGGTCGTGCCCACCGACGGCGAGGACGGCGCCGGCCAGCGCGGCATGGATCGCGCCGTCCGCCCGGCCGCATGGCGCCTGCGCATCCTGCGGCTCGGCGATCATGTCCGCGCCGAGGATCTCCACCGCGACGGGCCACACCCGCCCGGTGAGCACGTCGACCATGCCCGTCCGGCCGGCGAGCGACGCTTCCGAGATCGTTGCCCCGCCGACGCGGCGCACGACCCACTCGGGGATCGAGTCGAACCGTACCGCGGCGATCGTCGCCGGGTAGTCGGAGCGTTGCTGGAGGATCTTCGGCAGGGACCACTGGGCCATCAGCGGCAGGCCGGTCGCTGCTTCGAACTCGCCGGGTGCGCAGCGGCTGCGGATCGGGTCGACGTCGCCGCGCAGGTTGTGCCAGGCGCGGATCGGCGCCAGCACCCGACCGTCGGCGTCGGTCAGGACGCCGGACTCGGCCATGCCGGTCACGCCCAGCGCGTCGACCTTCCGGCCACCGAGGGCCTCGCAGACGCCGCGGCGGTGCTGGGGCTGGTCGATCCCGCCTACA
>CAZMHG010000255.1:0-3630 GCA_964565975.1 uncultured Ilumatobacteraceae bacterium
ATTTGCTTTGGGGGAGTACGTACGCATCTCGCAACCTTCTTCGACGACTTGTGGCCCGTCGGCTGCGGCATTCGGGCCGGCTGGTGCGCCCACCCACCGCCATGGTGGGATGTGCGCCCCGCGTCAGGGAACCGTGCAATGATACGGGCCCGTTCCCCCGGTCACAAACGCCGTCACTCCACGCCCGGGTAGCCGACATTCCACAGGCACAGGCCGTGGGGTGGGGCGATCTGCCCGGCGGCGGCCCGCTCGCCGGCCAGCAGGACGCCGCGGACGTCGCCGGGGGTCAACTCGCCGGCACCGACGCGCACCAGGCAGCCGACGATCGAGCGGACCATCTGGTGGCAGAACGCGTTGGCCCGGATCTCGAAGCGCAACAGCCCCGGCCACGGGTCGGCGTCGAGGTCCGTCCACCGCGCCGCGAGGACACGACGCGTCAGCGACGGCGCAGGTTGGCCGGCCGGCACCTTCGGTCGCCGGCAGAACGCGGCGAAGTCGTGCTCGCCGACCAGCGCCTCGCACCCGGCGTTCATCGCCCACAGGCGTAGCGGCCGGGCGACGTGCCAGGCCTGCGTCGCCGTCAGCGGGTTGGGTGTCGGGGCGTTCAGCACGTGGTACCGGTACTCACGCCACTGGGCGCTGAACCTGGCGTGGAAACCGTCCGGCACCCAGTGGGCCTGGCGGACGGCGACGGCCGGGCCGCACAGCTTGTTGACCCGGCTGACCAGCCCGTCGAGATCGGTGTGTGCCGGCAGGTCGCCGGACACCACCTGGCCCCACGCGTGCACACCGGCGTCGGTTCGCCCAGCGCCGACCAGTTCGACCGGGCCGCGCACGACCAGTTCGACTGCCTGGCGCAACGCACCCATCACGGTGGGTACCCCGTCGTTGTCGGCGAACCCGTGGAACGGCGCGCCGTCGTAGGCGATCAGCAACCTGACCCGGCGGACCTCCATCGGCCCGAGCCTACGAGGATGGCCACCGGCGACCGGTCAGGTCGACTTGACGAACACCCGCGGGCTGCCCGCCGGCAACGGAGTGGGCATCAGGTTGGTCGCGTTCGATCCGAACATCGACAGCAAGCCGTTGTTCGAGATCAGCGCGGCGGACGCGGGTCCCTGCGGGATCGCCCCGTTGTAGCCGCGGGTGAGCATGGTGGTGATGCCGGTGGCGCGCTCCCACAGGAACACTTGGTTCATCGGGTTGGTCGCCGTGTACGTCGGCCCGTTGCGCAGCAGGACGACCTTGGTGCCGTTGAAGTTCACCGCGTACGGCGACTCGGACAGGCTGCCCGAGCTCGGCAGGTTGACCGCGCTGGAC
The DNA here is from genome assembly GCA_964565975.1 of uncultured Ilumatobacteraceae bacterium. Lineage (GTDB taxonomy): Bacteria > Actinomycetota > Acidimicrobiia > Acidimicrobiales > Ilumatobacteraceae > JAKOUY01. The sequence goes on from CAZMHG010000255.1 coordinate 1,321, forward strand.
ACCAGCACGGTCTTCTTGGTGGCCAGGTCGCGCATGTACAGGCGCGTCGTCGCCGTCGTCGCCCCGGCCACCAGATCGGTGGCGGTGGAGGCGAAGACCACGTGCTTGCCGTCGCCGCTGATCGCCGGCCAGCTGGACAGGCCACTCTTGGAGAGCGCCCCGGAGGTGGTCGCGGTCACCAGCGTGCGGGTCTTCAGGCTCATGTCGTACACCCAGATCCCACCGCACTTCGTGCACCCGGCGGTTTCGTACGCGGCGTAGGCGACGTAGCGCCCCGTGGAGTCGACGGTGCTGTACCCGCCTGCGTGTTGTGTGCTGACCGAGAGCCTGGTGAGCGCCTTGCTGACCAGGTTGTAGGCGAACGGCGCCGTCAGCCCCAGACCACCGTTGCCCCCGCGGAGGGTGATCACCGAACCGGTGGCGTTGCTGTCGCGGTTCTCGTACGCCCAGCCGCCCGCGTCGGTCAGGATCCTGGCCTGGGCACCACCGATGTTCATCTTGTAGATCCCACCAGGGCCGCGGGAGAACACCGATGCGCCGTTGCCGGTCATCGTCGCTTCGTCCTGCATGGCGAACGTGATGCTCGCCCCACCGGGGATCGTCGTGCGTCGGTATCCGGCGAATCCGTAGGTCCGCGTCAACACGTAGTGGCCGTCGTCGCTGACCGCGAGGGGGAACGCGTCGGACCGCACCAGCCGCGTGGCACCGATCGTCGCCGACGCCGTGGGCACCGCCGCGAGGAACGCCACCAGCGCACCACCGACTGCTGCGAACTTCTTGTACATCTCCGCCTCCTTGTCCTGCATCCACTCTGGCCGGTCTGTCAAGGGGTGGTGGGGACGTCCTCTACAGTGCGCCGCGTGACGACGCACCGCGACGCGAACGCCGAAGCCGCGCATCTGGCCTCCACGATCTCGATCGACGAGCTCAACGTGGATCCGTACCCGTTGTACGCCACGCTGCGTGCGGCGGGCGGGTTGCACTACGTCCCGGCCGTGGACCTGTGGCTGGCGACCCGCTGGGACGACGTCGAGGCGGTGTCCAAGCAGCCCGATGCGTTCACCGCCGAGGTCGCCTCGTCGCCGGTCGACCGCTGCTTCGGCTCGCCGACGATCATCACCTCCGACGGCGACGTGCACCGCGATCTGCGCCGCGGCATCGACCCGGCCTATCGCCCGGCACGGGTCAACTCGACGATCGGCGATCTCGTCCGCCCGCTCGCCACCGAACTGCTCGACGAGCTCGTGCCGCGCGGCGAAGGCGAGCTGATGGCCGACTACTTCGAGCCGATCAGCACCGTCGCCCTGGCCCGCTCGCTCGGCTTCGACGACGTCGACATGGCCACGTTGCGCCGCTGGTTCCGTGGGCTCAGCGACGGGGCGACGAACTTCGAGCGCGACCCCGCCAAGCAGGAGCACGGCGACACGACGGCAGCCGCGATCCGCGCCTGTGCGCACGCCAAGCTCGACGTCCTCGAGGTCACCCCCGACGACAGCGCACTGAGCAACCTGGTGCACGCCGGCGTGGCCGGTGGCGGGCTCCGGCCGCGCGAGGCCATCCTCCCCACGGTGCTCGTCGCGCTGCTCGGCGGCATGCAGGAGCCGGGTCACGGTGCCGGTTCCGTGACCGTCGGGCTGCTCGATCACCCCGATCAGCTCGCCCTGGCTGCCAGCGACCCGGCCACGTGGGTCGGCCCGGCCGTCGACGAGGGGCTGCGCTGGGTCGCGCCGATCGGCACGCAGACCCGCCAGGCGACCGCCGAGATCACGATGTCCGGGACCACCGTGCCCGCCGGTGCGGCGGTGGCCGCCGTCGTCGCTTCTGCGGCGCGCGACGAGACCCGCTTCAACCGCCCTGGCGAGTCGTCACCGGCCGAGTTCGACATGCACCGGCCGGCCTTCGACCAGCCGATCTTCGGCTTCGGCCCGCACTACTGCACGGGGCACTGGTTCGCCCGCCAGCAGATCCGGATCGCGCTCGAGGAGCTGCTCACCCGGTGCCCGAACCTGCGCTACGCCGACGACGCCCCACGCCCGCAGTTCTTCGGGTGGGAGTTCCGCGCCCCCACTGCGGTGCACGTCCGTTGGACGTAGCGCGCCAGATCGGCCGGCCGGCTGCGGTCGTGGCCGGCTCGGTGCCGCCGGTTCAGTCCTTGCTGTTGTAGAACGCCCGCCGATCGAGCCACGAGGCCACGGCGAGCACGGCCAGCACGATCGCCAGCACCCATCCGACCCATCCGACGTACGGCTTGCCGTGCTCGTGCGGGACCAGGGGCACCAGCGCCGCCGACACGACGGCAGCGATGAGGAA
>CAZMHG010000255.1:3640-4961 GCA_964565975.1 uncultured Ilumatobacteraceae bacterium
CGGTCCATCAGTTGAACACCTCCACCAGCTTGTAGACGAGGGCGGCGACCAGCGCGGAGCCGGGGATCGTCAGCAGCCAGGCCCACAGGACGCGGCGAGCGACGTTCCAGCGCACCGCCGACATCCGGTTGGCCGAGCCGACACCGACGATCGCGCCGGTGATCGTGTGCGTGGTCGACACCGGGATGCCGTTGGCCGAGGCGAAGAACAGCGTGGCCGCGGCGGCGGTCTCGGCACACACGCCGCCCATCGGCTCGAGCCGGGTCAGCTTGGTGCCCATCGTCTTGACGATCTTCCAGCCGCCGGTCATCGTCCCCAACCCGATCGCCGCGTGGCACGACAGGACGATCCACAGCGGCAGTGCCTCGGCGTCTTGCAGCACGCTCTTGTCGAGCTTGTTCGCGCCGACCAGCAGCGCGGCGATGATGCCCATCGTCTTTTGCGCGTCGTTCGCGCCGTGGCCGATGCTTAACGCCGCGGCGGACAGCAACTGCAGTCCACGGAACGTCCGGTTGACGGCCCGCTTGGCGCGGATCTTGTGCACGATCCACATCACCAGCACGATCAGGCAGAAGCCGAGCACCAGGCCGACGAGCGGCGAGTAGACGATGAACGCCGCAGTCCTCCGCAGGCTGTTGAGGTTGACGACGTGCCCACCGGCCTTGGCGATGCCGGCGCCGGCGATCCCGCCGAGCAGGGCGTGCGACGACGACGACGGCAGCCCGAGCCACGCGGTGAGCAGGTTCCAGAAGATCGCACCCATCAGCCCGGCGAAGACCAGCCCGATCGAGACGACGTCGCTGGAGACGAACTTGGCGACCTCGTTGGCCACCGTCAGCGGCAGGATCAGGAACGAGACGAAGTTGAAGAACGCGGCCCAGATCACGGCCTGCCACGGCTTCAGGACCCGGGTCGCGACCACCGTGGCGATCGAGTTCGCCGCGTCGTGGAACCCGTTGACGAAGTCGAAGAGCAGTGCGATCGCGACGACGGCAACGACGAGCGCGGTGGCCACGGGTCGGGCCTACGCGTGCTTCACGCCGATGGCCAGGACGACGTCGCTGGCGTCCTCGATCGCGTCGATCGCCTTCTCGATCGACTCGACGATGTTCTGCCAGCGGAGCACGTCGAGCGCGTCGAACTGGCCGCTGAACAGGCCGGCGACGACCTTGCGATAGCAGCCGTCCGCCTCGCTCTCCAGGCGCTCGATCTCGTCGCCGATCTCCTGCACGCCTTTCAGGCCGCGCAGCTTGGCGACGAGTCGCTGATTGGCTTCGGACGCCCGGACCAGGATCGCGATCTGGTCGGCGACGCCGGGCAC
>CAZMHG010000256.1:0-923 GCA_964565975.1 uncultured Ilumatobacteraceae bacterium
CTCGTACAGCGCCTTGGACTCGTCAAGGCCCTCGTAGCACTGCAGGCGGATCAGCCGCGCACCGGTCATCTCGGCCACGCTCTTGGCCAGCTGCGTCTTGCCCGTGCCGGCCGGACCTTCGACCAACACCGGCTTGCCGAGGCGATCGGCGAGGAAGGCGACACCAGCGATACCGTCGTCGGCCAGGTAGTTGACGGACCGCAGCCCCTCGCGAACCTGCTGGACACTGTCGAACCGGTGGGCTCCCTCGGACATGCTCTCGACCCTACCGGGCGGTCATGGGCGGCCAGCGGTCGAATCGCCTCCGCGGCCGGCGACCTGCCGGGGCCGATTCGGGGGTCTGTTCGCGGACGCGTCTACCGTTGCGCCGATGACCGCCAACGAGACCCCCGCGACGTTCCGCGCGTTCCAGGCCGACACACAGGCCCCGCCGCCGGGTGGGTCAAGCGACGGTCCACGGCGCGGCGTGGTGGAGATGTCGGCAGGCCAGTTGCCCGCCGACGGGGTACTGATCAAGGTCGAGTGGTCGAGCGTCAACTACAAGGACGGCCTCGCGGCGACACCGGCCGGCAAGGTGGCACGCATCTCACCGATCGTCCCCGGCATCGACCTCGCCGGTGAGCTGCTCCAGGACGCCGCCGGGCTGGCCGCCGGCGCCAAGGTCATCGTCCACGGATACGACCTCGGTGTCGCCCGCCACGGTGGCTACGCCCAGTACGCCCGGGTGCCCGAGTCGTGGATCGTGCCGCTCCCCGACCGGCTGACGACGCGTGACGCGATGGTGGTCGGGACCGGCGGGTTCACCTCGGCGCTCAGCGTGCTCGCGCTGCTCGAACACGGTCTCACCCCGGCGCGCGGCGCGGTGCTGGTCACCGGCGCCACCGGCGGCGTCGCCGGCATCGCGATCGACATGCTGGATCAAC
>CAZMHG010000256.1:933-4959 GCA_964565975.1 uncultured Ilumatobacteraceae bacterium
GCGGCGGCAGCGTCGCCGTGGACCTGTTGGCCCGGCTCGGCTTCGAAGTCCACGCCAGCACCGGCAAACCCGACGCCGCCGAGTACCTGCTCGGCCTGGGCGCGTCGGCGATCGTCGAGCGTGGCGAACTGGAGGCCGAGTCGAAGCGCCCGCTGGAGAGCACCACATGGGCCGGCGCAGTCGACTGCGTCGGTGGCGTCACCTTGGCCAACGTGCTGAAGCGGATCCACTACGGCGGCTCGGTCGCCGCCAGCGGCCTGACCGGCGGCAGCGCACTGCCGACCACGGTGGTTCCGTTCATCCTGCGCGGCGTGAACCTGCTCGGGATCGACAGCGTGATGGTCCCCATCGAGCGGCGCCGCCAGGTCTGGCAGCGCATCGCCACCGACCTGCGCCCACAGCACCTCGACTCGATCGCCCACGAGATCGGCCTGACCGAACTGGACGACGTCCTGTCGACCATCCTGCGCGGCGGCGTGACCGGCCGCTACGTTGTCGACCCGGCCCGCTAGCCCCGGCCTCCGCACCGCCTGGCATCCCCCGCCGCGGATAGCTTGCCCGAGCGATGCGGTTCGTGTACCAAGCGCCGGACGCCGCGGGCCTGGCGACGGTCGCGCGGGTGGCCGAGGACGCCGGCTGGGATGGGTTGGCGGTCGCCGAGCATCCGGCGCCGAGCGCGGCCTGGCTCGCGTCCGGCGGGTATCCCACGCTCGACCCGTTCGTCGCCCTGGCGTACGCCGCGGCGGTGACCACGCGGATCCGGCTGTTGACGTACCTGGTGGTGCTCCCCTACCGGAACCCGGCGTTGCTCGCCAAGACCGCAGCCACGCTCGACGTGGTCTCCGGCGGGCGCCTGACCCTCGGTGTCGGGGCGGGCTACATGAGGTCCGAGTTCCGCGCCCTCGGTGTGGAGTTCGACGAACGCAACGAGCTGCTCGACGAGGCGCTCGACGTCCTCCCGCTGCACTGGTCCGGCGAGCCGTTCGGGTACACCGGCCGGCACTTCGAATGCCGCTCCACCGTCGGAGTGCCGGCGGCGGTGCAACAGCCGATCCCGATCTGGATCGGCGGCAACTCGATGCACACGCTGGCACGTGTCGCCGCGCGGGCACAGGGCTGGATGCCGCTGCTCGCTCCGCCGAGCGTCTTCCCGACGGTTCGTTCGCCGCAGATCTCGACCGACGACGACCTACGCACGCGACTCGGCGGGCTGCGCCGGCTCGCTGGCGACCGGTTCGCCACCCTTGACGTGGTGGTGCCGTACCACGACGCCGACACGCATGCCCTCACCGAGCCGGCCCGCCACCGGGAGCGGGTCGCCGAACTCGCCGAGATGGGCGTGACCTGGCTGGCGGTCGCCGGCCCGCCGGACGACCGGCAAGCAGCGTTCGCCGCGCAGTTCGCTGAGCACGTCATCCTTCCCCTGCGGCCGGTCGAGGGATAAGTTGCCGAGACGTGCCGTTGGTGCCGCGCCAGCCCGCCGACGAGTTGGGCCCGCGAGCCCGACGAACCGTCGCCAAGCTCATCGCCGCGGCACGCGACGTGTACCTGATGCGCGGCTACTCGGGTACCACGGTGGACGAGATCACCAGGGTCGCCGGCGCGTCGCGGGCGTCGTTCTACACCTACTTCCCGGCCAAGCGCGACGTCCTCCTGGCGGTCGGCGAGACCGCCGCGAGCGAGAGCCTGGCCGTCGTCGAACAACTTGCCGAGCTCGGGCGCGACCGTGCCGAGCTGTCGGCGTGGGTCGGTCGCTACTTCGACTGCCTCGACATCCACGGCAGCTTCGCGATCGCCTGGACGCAAGCGGCGCGCAGTGACGAGGACGTCCGTGTCCCCGGGATGAGGCGCCACTTGGGGCTGTGTGGTCGCCTCGGCGAGTTGCTCGCGGCGACGGCCGGGCGGACACTGGCCGAGCCGATGCGATTCGGGCTGGTGGTCTCGGCGACGATCGAACGCTCCTGGGACTACCAGCACCTGTACGGCGACACGGTGGCGCGGCGCGACGTCGTCGACGATGTTGCCAACGCCTTGTGGGCGATGGCCCGCGAGGCGTGAGCCCGGGCCCTCAGGTCGGGCGCGGGCGGCGCTGCAACTCGGCCAGCAGCGGCTGGCTGTAGGCGACACGCCCGGTGAGCGTGGCCGGGTCGCAGCTACACAGGGCGAGCGCGGCCTCGGCCATCCACGAGATGTCCTCCAGCGCGAACCCGGCGATCAGATCGTGCGCGCCGGCGCCTGGCGTGGCCACGTTGTCCCACGGTGCCAGCGAGTTGACGGCGATCCCGTGCTGGTACAGCTCGGCGGCGAGACCGGTGGAGAACCGGTCGAGGGCCGCCTTGACCATGCCGTACACGCTGAACCCCCACGACTGGTACACCTCAAGGAACGGCGGGCCCTGCGGGTGCACACCAGCCCGGCTGGAGATGTTCAAGATCCAGCCGGCACCGCGCTCGCGCATGCCCGGCACGACGAGCTGGGCGAGCTCGAACGGCGCGCGCACCTGGACCTCGAACATCAGCTGGTAGCGCTTCTCGGTGAACTCGGTGAACGGCATGTAGAACGTGACCGCGGCGTTGTTGACGAGGATGTCGATCGGGCCCAGCGCGGCGACCGCTTCGTCGACCATCCGCTGCCGATCGGCCTGCTTGGAGATGTCGGCCTGGATCGGCACGATCACCCCGCCGGCGGCACTGGCCCTGGCGACGGTCTCGCTCAGCGAACCCTCGTACCTGTCGACCGGCTCCAGCGTGCGCGCCGCCGCGGCGACGTGCGCGCCGGCCGACGCCAGTCGCTCGGCGATCGCCGCGCCGATCCCGCGGCTGGCACCCGTGACGAGCGCGACCTTGCCGGCGCACGCCAGGTTGTCGGCCTCACTCATCGGCGGCTCCCGCTCCTGTCACCATCACGCCGACAGTATCGACCCACGGTTCCCGGTGCTCGAAGCGGCGACCGTACAGTCGCAGCCATGACCAGGACGACACCATGACCACTGCCGGCACGCTCTGCGACGGGCGCATCGTGATCGTCACCGGTGCCGGCCGTGGCATCGGCCGCGAGTACGCACTGCTGTTGGCCCGACAGGGCGCACACGTGGTGGTCAACGACTTCGGCGGCTCACGCGACGGCTCGGGCACCGACGCCGGGCCGGCGCAACAGGTGGTCGACGAGATCGTCGCCGCAGGCGGGCACGCCGTCGCCCACGTCGGCGACGTCAGTTCGCTGGACGACGCGCAAACCATGATCGGTCTGGCGGTCGACGTGTTCGGCGGGCTGGACGCGATCGTCAACAACGCCGGCATCCTGCGCGACCGGATGTTGTTCTCGATGTCCGAGGACGAGTGGGACGCGGTGATCAAGGTGCACCTGAAGGGCACCTGGGCACCGACCCGGGTCGCCGCCGAGTACTGGCGGAACCGCTCCAAAGCCGGCCAGCCGAACGACGCGCGGATCGTCAACACCACGTCGGTGTCCGGGTTGTACGCCAACCCCGGGCAGACGAACTACGCCGCAGCCAAGGCCGGCATCGCCGCGTTCACCCTGGTCTGCGCCGAGGAGATGGCCCGCTACGGCGTGACGGCCAACGCGATCGCGCCCGGCGCGCTCACCCGGCTGACCGAGGACATCCCGATGCCCGAGGAGATGCTCCGCCGATTCGGTCCCGAATGGGTCGCGCCGGTGATCTGCTGGCTCGTCAGCACGCAGTCGGCCGACGTCACCGGGCAGGTGATCGAGTCCAACGGGTCGCTGCTCGGCGTCGCCGAAGGCTGGCGACGCGGCCCGCACGTGACCGACCCGCCATCCGACCCGGATCAGATCGACGCCGTCCTCCGCCCGCTCCTGGCTGCGGCCAGGCCGCGCACCAAGATGCAGGACCTCGTCTGATGACCCGGGCAGCGACGGCGCCGGCGCGTGAGGCGTGGATCATCGACGGCGTCCGCTCGCCACGCGGCACGGGCAAGCCGACGGGCAGCCTGCACGAGATCCATCCGCAGGAGCTGCTCGCCCAGGTGCTCAACGCGCTCGCCG
>CAZMHG010000257.1:0-4950 GCA_964565975.1 uncultured Ilumatobacteraceae bacterium
CGCCATTCGTCACATGGAGAAGGGTCGTGTCGTGATCTTCGCGGCCGGCACCGGCAACCCGTTCTTCACGACCGACACCGGCGCTGCCCTGCTCGCCGCAGAAATGAATTGCGACGCGATGCTGAAAGGCACTCAGGTCGACGGCGTCTACACGGCTGACCCGAAGGTCGACGCCGACGCCGCATGCGTCCCTTGTCGCCCGGCGAGCAGGTCGGCACGACGGGCCATGAACCCGGCACCGGCATGCCGCGGGCTGGCCGCGACGGCGGCGACGATCGCCGGATCGAGCTCGGCCGGAGCAAGCGAGGCGCGCAGGTCGGGGCCGTGGAAGTACGCCGAGGACAGGCGCGCCTCGGCGGCGACCACCCGGTGGGTCGTGGCGACGTAGTAGTTGCCGGTCATCGACTGGAGCATCTCGCCCAGGTTGACCACGATCGCCCCACGCCGCACGGGCACGTCGAGCCATGCGCCGTCGGGACCTTGGGCCTGCAGCCCACCCACCCGGTGCTGCACCAGCAGCGTGAGGAAGCCGGCGTCGTGATGCACGTTGACCCCGGCCTCGCCCGGCGGTGTCGGCGGGTAGCTGATCAGCTTGACGAACGACAACGGCCGCTCGCCGAACCGCCCGGCGAAGTACCCGGCGTCGAGGCCCAGACCGAGGGCCATCGCCGCCATCAGCTCACCGGCGATCGCGCCCATCCGGTCGACGAACTCCTGCACCGCAGCACGGAAGCCGGGCAACACCGACTCGGGCGGCCACTGGTTCGGTCCGTCGAGACGCACGTACGCCGGCGCGGCACCCCGCGGACGCGGCGGGTGCTCGGTCGACAGGTCGAGCTGCTCGCGGTAGTCGACGCGACCGTCGGTGAGCTCGGCGCCAACCCGCTCCCAGCCGCGGAACCACGGCGAGTTGCGCTTGTCGATCTGCGCTTTGACCTCGTCGGGCAGCGCGAAGAAGGCTTCGACGACAGCGAAGTAGCGGTCGAGCATCGCCGTGTCGACGGCGTCCTCGAGCTGGAGGAACCCGATGTGGTGGCACACCTCGGCGAGCCGCCGGACGAACCCGTCCCGCAGGTCCGTGCCGGCGGCCGGATCGGTGGGCCAGTCGGCAAACGACAGGACCGGGATCGACATCGGCACGTCCCCGATGGGCGCCGGCGACGGCGCGGTGATCGTTGCCTCGGACGCTGTCGTGGACGTCATCCCTGCGACGGTAGCCGCGACGACCGGCGAGCGTCAGGTGCGTCGCGAGCGTGCCGGCGGCGTCGATCGGGTCAGTCCAAGAACACCTCGGCGACCTGGACGGCCCGTGCCTCGCGCCGCGAGCGGTCGAGCGCCTCGGCGATGTACGACGCGTGGAGCGCGTCCTCGACCGTGGACTCGCACTGCGTCCGGCCGGCGACGACCTCCAGGAAGGCGCCGATCTCGGCGATGTACGCCGCGCCGAACCGGTCGCGGAAATCGACGTACGGCGTACCAGCGGGGAACGCCACGCCGTCTTCCAGGGAACGGATCGCCGCACGCGCGTCGAGGCCGACCACGAGCGTCGCATCGGTCCCGGCGAGCTCCATGCGGATGTCGTATCCGCCGCCGTTGTAGCGCGAGCCGTGCATCGTGACGAGCGTCTGGTCGTCCATGATCATGATCGCCACCGTCTCGTCGATGTCGCCGGCTGCGCCGATGAACGACGCGCCACGGTTGGCGCCGACGGCGATCACGGTGGCGACCTCGTGACCGGTGACGAAGCGGGCGAGGTCGATGTCGTGGATGCACAGGTCGCGGAACATGCCGCCCGACGTGGGGAAGAACTCGGCGTGCGGCGGCCGCTGGTCGCCGCTGACCATGTGCACCCGGCGCAGGTCGCCGAGCACGCCGTCGCGCACGGCGTCCCGTGCACGCTGGTAGCCCGGATCGAAGCGGCGCTGGAACCCGATCTGCACGGGCACGGAGGACGAGCGGACGAGCCTGACGATCTCCAGCGTGCGCTGCGGATCGAGCGCGATCGGCTTCTCCGAGAAGGTCGGCACACCGGCGGCGACGGCGGCCTCGATCATCTCGGCATGCAGGTTGGTGGCCGTGGCGATGGCGACGGCGTCGATGCCGCTGTCGAGCAGGTCGGCGTAGGACGCTGCGACACGTCCACCGACCTTCGCCGCGACCGCGGCCGCCGCGTCGGCGTTGGCGTCGGCGACGACCAGCTGGCTGACGTCGGGGTGCTGGGCGAGCACCTCGGCATGCCCCGCGCCGATCCGGCCGACCCCGACGATCCCCACCTTCATGGCTGGTCCCCCGACGGCTGGGGGCCGTACGCGAGCCGCTCGTCGTGCACGAACAGGCGCACACGGGATCGCACATGGGCCATCGAGTCGGCGGTGACCTGCCGGCCGATCTCGGTCGCGTACGCGGCGTGGAACGCGTCCTCGGTGTCGAACCACAGCTCGGTGACCCCGTCCACGTCGTCGCTCGGGGTCACCGGGTTGAACACGATCCGGCGCACACCGGGCAATTGGGCGGCGAGCGCGCGGTGCTCGTTCCACCACCAATCGACCAGCTCGTCGTGGGTCATGTCTGCGCGTCGCGACAGCAGGATCATCGCCTTGAAGGTCACGGTGGCAAGCTAGCCGCCGTGCCGATGACCGCCGACGAGTTCCGCGCCGCTGGGCGCTCCCTGATCGACTGGATCGCCGACTACATGGAAGGCGTCGAGCAGCACCCCGTTGCCGCCGACGTCCGCCCGGGTCAGATCCGCGCCTCGCTTCCTGCGCATCCACCGGGGGTGTCCGAACCGTCGGCGACGTTCGCCGAGATCCTCGCCGACGTCGATCGTCTGGTGATGCCCGGCATCACGCACTGGCAGCATCCCTCGTTCTTCGCCTACTTCCCGGGCAACACCAGCTACCCGGCGATCCTCGGCGACCTGGCCGCCTCCGGCCTGGGCGTGCAGGGCATGAGCTGGGTGACCAGCCCGGCATGCACCGAGGTCGAGACCCTGATGATGGACTGGATGCAGGAGCTGCTCGGGCTTCCCGAGCGGTTCCGCAGCGACAGCCCGGCCGGCGGCGGCGTGATCCAGGGCTCGGCGAGTGAGGCGACGCTCGCGTCCATCCTCGCGGCGCGTTGGCGAGCGAGCGGCGGCCAGGTCAACACGTTCGGCGACACCACCCGCCTGGTCGCCTACGCCACGTCGCAGGCGCACAGCAGCATCGAAAAGGGCCTGCGCATCGCCGGCATCGGCACCGACCAGACCCGCATCGTCGACCACGACTCGCACTTCGCGATGCGACCCGAGGCGCTGCGCGCCGCGATCCAGGCGGACGTGGACCGCGGCCTGGTGCCGTTCTGGGTCTGCGCGACCCGCGGCACCACCAGCTCACTGGCGTTCGATCCGCTGCCCGAGATCGCCGCTGTCGCCGCGGGGCATGGAAACGTGTGGGTCCACGTCGACGCGGCGATGGCCGGCATCGCTGCGCTCGCACCGGAGCATCGGTGGGTCAACGACGGGCTGGACCTTGCCGATAGCTACTGCACCAACCCGCACAAGTGGATGGGCGTCAACTTCGACTGCGACCTGTTCTACACGGCCGACCGCGCAGCCCTGCTCGGTGCGCTGAGCATCCTGCCGGAGTACCTGCGTTCGGCCGCCGCGCAGTCCGGCGCGGCGATCGACTACCGCGACTGGCAGATCCCGCTCGGTCGGCGGTTCCGTTCGCTGAAGCTGCTGTTCACGATCCGCTCCGGTGGCGTCGCCGACGCGGTCGAGATGATCCGTCGGCACGTCGCGCTCACCCAGGCGCTCGCCGTGCGGGTGAGCGCCGATGACCGGTTCGAGATCGTCGCGCCGCACCCGCTGAACCTGCTGTGTGTCCGCCTCCGGGCAGGCGACCAGGCGACCGACTCGCTGATCGACCGGGCCAACGCCACCGGACGCGCCCTGTTCACCCGCACCGTGCTCGACGGGCGGGTCGCCTGCCGCGTGTCGATCGGTGGGCGCTCGACCGATGCCCGTCACGTCGACGCGGCCTGGGCGCTGCTCCAGGAGCTTGCCGGCTGAGCACACCGGCGGCGGGCGTCAGAACAGCGCGACCTGCGAGCCGACGGGTGGAACCCGGGGCACCCCGGACCACGGGACGTAGTGGTCCATGAACACCCACGTCCGCCGATGGATCGCCGAGGGCCCGTAGGCGCACAGCGCCGCCCGATGCACGTTGCACGGGTATCCCTTGTTGCCGTCGAAGCCCCACAACGGGTAGTGCTCGGCCATCTCACGCATCAACCGATCGCGGGTCACCTTGGCCAGCACGCTCGCCGCGGCCACCGGCAGGCAGACACGGTCCGCCTTGACCCGGGTGACGACGTGCGCCACGGCGTCGCCGACGAAGTTCCACGACCCGTCGACCACGGCCGCGTCCGGCTGCACGCCGAGGCCGGCGATCGCCCGGCGCGTCGCCAGCCGCTGCGCTTCGGCCATCCCGAGGCTGTCGCACTCGCCATGGCTGGCCGCGCCGACGGCCCACGCCGAGCACCACCCGGCGATGCGCCCGTACAGCCGCTCCCGGTTCACCTCGGTCAGCACCTTCGAGTCGCGCACACCGTTGACCCTGCGGTCGCGGGGCAGCACCGCTGCACCGACCATCAGCGGGCCGGCCCACGCGCCGCGCCCGACCTCGTCGATCCCGACGACGACCTCGTGGCCGTCGTCCCACAGCTCGCGCTCGAGGGTCCGCTTCGGCGGGCGGCGGGCGGCGCTCACCACGTCGGGGATCTCAGCGCAGCTCGATGCACGGCGCGTGATCGCCGAGATCACCGACGTCGCCGATCAGGGTCCACTGTGGCGACAGGTCCCGCACGACCGCAGCGTCGACCGCCGCGAGCAGCCCGCCCGACGTCTGCGGATCCATGCACAACGCCTCGCCGGCCGCGTCGGCCGTGGACCGCACGTGACCCTCGACG
>CAZMHG010000258.1:0-4907 GCA_964565975.1 uncultured Ilumatobacteraceae bacterium
CCCGAGAGCTGATCACCACCGCGTTGCGCAACGGCAAACCGGTGGTCACCGGCAACAAGGAGCTGCTGGCCAACGTCGGCACCGAACTGTTCGCCGTCGCCGAGGACCAGAAGGTCGACCTGCTGTTCGAGGCCGCCGTCGCCGGCGGGATCCCGGTCATCCGCGCACTGCGCGAGAGCCTCCGCGGCGAACCGATCAGCCGGGTGATGGGCATCATCAACGGCACCACGAACTTCATCCTCACGAAGATGACCACCGAAGGCGCCGACTACGGCGCCGCGCTCGGCGAGGCGCAGGCACTGGGATACGCCGAGCGTGACCCCACCGCCGATGTCGAGGGCTACGACGCCGGTGCCAAGGCGGCGATCATGGCCACGATCGCCTTCGGCTCGAAGGTCGTCGCCGGCGACGTGTACCACGAAGGCATCAGCGGGGTCACCGCGGCGGACATCGCGATGGCCAAGCGGCTCGGGTACGTCGTCAAGCTGCTCGGCATCGCCGAGATCGACCGGCCGACCGGCGAGGTCGCCGTGCGTGTCCACCCGGCGATGGTGCCGGTGGGCCACCCGCTGGCCAGCGTCAACGGCAGCTTCAACGCGGTGTTCGTCGAAGGCGACGCCGTCGGCCAGCTGATGTTGTACGGGCGCGGTGCCGGTGGGAACCCGACGGCCAGCGCCGTGCTCGGCGACGTGATCGACGCAGCGTTGAACCTCACCGCGGGGACGCACGGCGTGCTCGGCAGCTTCAAGCGGGCCACGATCCGGCCGATCGACGAGACCTCGGCGGAGTACCTGCTCAGCCTCGAAGTCGTCGACCAGCCCGGTGTGCTGCACGCCGTGACCGGGGTGTTCGCCCGCCATGGGGTGAGCATCCGGGCCGCCGAACAGGAGGGCGCCGGGCCCTCGGCGCGCCTGGTGTTCATCACCCACGACGCACGCGAAGCCGACGTCCAGGCGACCGTGCGCGAGCTGCGCGATCTCGACGTGGTCCGCCAGGTCGGCAGCATGCTCCGGGTCATCGGGGCCTGAGATGCGCTACGTCTCCACGCGCGGCGACGCGCCCGAGTTGGGGTTCGCCGACGTGTTGCTCGGCGGGCTGGCGACCGACGGCGGACTGTACGTACCGGACACCTGGCCGGCGCTGCCGACCCGACGACCAGGGATGACCTACGCCGAGCGGGCCGCGCAGGTGATCACCCCGTTCGTCGGCGACGACGTCCCCGAGCTCGGCCGGTTGTGCGACGAGGCGTACGCGACCTTCGATCATCCAGCGGTCGTGCCCCTGACGCAGCTCGACGCCGAGCACTTCCTGATGGAGCTGTTCCACGGGCCGACCCTGGCGTTCAAGGACGTCGCCCTGCAGCTCGTCGGCCGGCTGTTCGACACCGTGCTGGCCGAGCGCGGCACACGGGTGACCATCGTCGGCGCGACCAGTGGCGACACTGGATCGGCGGCGATCGACGGGGTCAAGGACTGCGCCAACGTCGACATCGTGATCCTCTACCCGTACGGCCGGACCAGCGACGTGCAACGCCGGCAGATGACCACGGTCGAGTCACCGAACGTCCGTGTCGTCGCCGTCGACGGCACGTTCGACGACTGCCAGGACCTGGTCAAGGCGATGTTCGCCGACGCCCACTTCCGCGACGCGATGAACCTCAGCGCGGTGAACAGCATCAACTGGGCGCGCATCGTCGCCCAGGTCGTGTACTACGTGGTCGCCACCGACCTGCTTGCCGGGCCGGTCGACGTGTGCGTCCCGACCGGCAACTTCGGCAACGTCTTCGCCGGTTGGGTCGCCCGCCGGATGGGGGCGCCGATCGGCCAGCTCGTGGTCGCCTCGAACGCCAACGACATCCTCACCCGGTTCTTCGTCGACAACGACATGAGCACCGCCACGGTGGTGCCGTCGCTCAGCCCGAGCATGGACATCCAGATCTCGTCCAACTTCGAGCGCCTGCTGTTCGAGATGAACGGCCGCGACGGCGGGCTGACCGCCGAGCAGCTACGCCGGTTCCGCACGTCCGGCTCGCTGGCGGTCGAGCCGGATCAGCGCGCCGCGTTCCTGGACGGCCAGTTCGCCGCTGCGCGCTGCGACGACGCCGAGACCCTGCAGGTGATCGGCCACACCTACGCGCGCACCGGCGTGCTGCTCGATCCGCACACCGCCGTCGGCGTCGGTGTCGCCGAACACCTGGCGGGCGACCGGCGCAACGCCCAGGTGACGATGGCCACCGCGCACCCGGCCAAGTTCCCCGACGCCGTCGAGCAGGCCACCGGTGTCCGGCCAGGCCTGCCGCCGCACCTCGCCGACCTGTTCGAGCGGCCCGAGCACCTCACCCGACTCCCCAACGACCTCGCCGCGATCCAGCAGTTCGTCGCCACGGCCTTCGCCTGACGCGAGGCCGCCTCGGGTCAGCTGGCGCGCCGCGCGGTGAACGCCGCGCCGACCACGGCGAGGAGCGAGAACAGGTACTGCGATCCTTCGGCGTCGAAGCCGAGGCGAAGGACCTCCGTGAACGTCGACCAGTCCGGGAGCAGGTCGATGCTCGCCGTCCCCTGTGCACTCTGGAAGGCACGAACGAGGAAGTAACGGTCGATGTAGAAGTACGACACCACCGCGGCGACGGCGGCGATGACCGCGGCGATCAGCGCGGCGATCGGGCCACCGCGCCGGGCGCCGCGAGCGACGGCGAAGCCGATGAATGCGCCGACCAACAGCGCCCCGACGGCGATCTGCCGCTTGCTGCCGACGACGACGAGATACCAGGCGAGGCCACCGACCACGGCCGCGCCGAGGCCACAGAGCACGCCCGTCCCCCAGCTCGGCGGGCGAGCGGCAGCCGGGGCGGCGGGTGTGGTTGCCGGTTGGGGAAATGCCCTAGGCACCGCGCCCGGCGGGGACGGCACGCCGGCGCCGGGTGGGGGAGGGGGAAGCTCGGCCATGGCCCGGAACCATAGGCGTCGGCGACGACCCGTCCGGGGTTCCGAGGCCGTCCCGAGGCGTGGGACGGACCACCCCGCGGGCGTGACGGATGACCGAGGGCCGACCCGCGTCGCCGCGCCCTCACGCGTTGCGTGACCGCGCTGGTGTTCGCTACAGTGCACGGCGCCCGAGTTCTCGGGCGCCCCTCGCAGCCGCCGGTAACGATCCGGCCGCGCCGGCGGGTGGGCGCAGTCCCGGTGGAGTGCCGCCGATTCGATCCAACGACCTTCGTTGACCCGAGCCGAGCCTCCACCCTCCCTCAGAAAGCAGGTGGCCCGTGGCCGCAGAAGCTCTCGAACAGTCGATGCTCGAGTCGAAGGACAAGGACCAGTTGTTGGCGATCGCCACGGCGTTGGGTATCAAGACCACCGCGCGTGCCGCGAAGGCAACCCTGATCAGCAAGATCCTGGAGACCACCGGCGCCGGTCCGGCCGCTCCGATGAACGGCGTGGGCTCGACCAACGGGCATGCCCCGGCATCCTTCGCGACGGCCCCGACGCCTGGCGCCGACCATGGCGACCACACCGCGCCGGGCACTTCGGCCGCGACGCACGCCGACACGACCGGCGCCGGCGCAGGGGCTGCCGACGCCGTCGCGGGCTCGGCGAGCGACGCGCCGGCAACCTCGAACGACACCGCCGACACCCCGTCGACCGCCGGCGGTGACGACCACGTCGCCGCTGCTGCCCCCGTGAACGGCACCGCGCCGCGCCGCCGCGTCCCCGCCCCGCCGCCATCGGCGCCCGCCACCGCGGACGCCCCTGCAGCCGTCGTGCTCGGGCCGGACGGCGAGCCGCTGGCGGACTGGGAGCTCGACCTCCACCAGACAGGCCGGCCGGCGGACGCCGCCGACGCGGCTCCCGGCGACGCGGGCGACGCGTCTGGCGAGGGCGACTCCGGCCAGTCCGGCGACGACCAGGGCGACGACGAGGGTGACCGGGGCAACAGTCGCCGCCGCCGTCGTCGCCGGGGCAAGAACCGCGCCGACGGCGCCCAGAGCCAGGACCGCTGGGAGGACCGCCGCCAGGGCAACCAGGGGCAAGGCCAGGGCCAGGGCGGCAACCAGGGTCAGCGCGACCGCGATCGTGACCGCTCCGACGACGGCGCCGAGTCCGTCAGCCAGGAACCGGTGAAGGTCGCCGGGTACCTCGACCTGCGCGACGAGGGCTACGGCTTCCTTCGGGTCAACGGGTACCTGCCGAGCCGCGACGACGCCTACATCCCCGTCAAGCTGACCCGCCAGTACGGGCTGCGCAAGGGTGACCACGTCGCCGGCCTGATCCGGCCAGCGGGGCGCAACGAGAAGAACGCAGCGATGCTCGAGATCCACACGGTGAACGGCACCGAGCCGGAGAAGGCCAAGACCCGCCCGCGGTTCGAGGACCTCACCGCGCTGTTCCCGGACGAGAAGCTGCGGTTGGAGAACCCGCTGGACCCGTCGAACATGACGGCCAGGATCATCGACCTGGTCTCGCCGATCGGCAAGGGCCAGCGCGGCCTCATCGTGTCGCCGCCGAAGGCCGGCAAGACGACGATCATGAAGACGATCACCACGGCGATCGAGCGCAACAACCCCGAGGTCCACCTCATCGTCCTGCTCATCGACGAGCGGCCCGAAGAGGTCACCGACATGCGCCGCACGGTGCAGGGTGAGGTCATCTCCAGCACGTTCGACCGCCCGTCCGACGAGCACACGCACGTCGCCGAGCTGGCCATCGAGAAGGCCAAGCGCCTGGTCGAGCAGGGCAAGGACGTCGTCGTCATCCTCGACGGCATCACCCGCCTCAGCCGGGCCTACAACCTCGCCGCGCCGGCCAGCGGCCGCATCCTGTCCGGCGGCATCGACGCCGGCGCGCTGTACCCGCCGAAGCGCTTCTTCGGCGCGGCGCGCAACATCGAGGAAGGCGGCTCGCTGACGATCC
>CAZMHG010000259.1:0-4906 GCA_964565975.1 uncultured Ilumatobacteraceae bacterium
CACTTCCAGCGCAGCCCGGTGGAAGAGGTTCGGCAGATCAGGCTGGCTGATATCACGGCGGGTCGTACGGCGACGGTCCCGCTCCGCGATTCGAGCTGTCTGCGTCTCGACCGATATGACGACGAGCGCTTCGGGCGGGTGCTGATCGAGATCGCCTTGTGCAACGACCGCGAGACGCCCACGCCGATCCCCATGAGCATGTGGATGTTCCAGACCAAGCTGCGCGTCGACGCCGGCGGAGCTGAAGTCTTCCTGCCTGTGCATGATGTGCTCGAGCAGGACTGGCACGAGCACGATGATGAAGTCCGGCGCCTGAACCTCCAATACCGCGACCGCTTGGAGTTTGCGATCGGTCGCACGTGCTCCGTCGACTGGGCGGTGAGCGTCGGCGCGAGGCGGGCGACGGAGGTGTCGACAACGTGGTTACCGATTGGCGAGACCCCCCAGACTCGCGCCCGATCTGTAACGGGTGCGCTCTTGTCGATGGACACACTCGCCGTGGCGACAGCGGACGAGCTGCGTGTCGGCCTTGAGCCCCTGGTTGCCGGCTACGGCGCGTGGCTGGCTGAGCAGGAATCGGCGGCGAAGTCGTTGCCGGAGCACCTGCAGGAGACCATTGAGATCGTGCTGTGGGAGGCCAAGCAGGCATATCAGCGGCTGATCGCGGGCCTCGAGCACGTCGCTACTGATGTCGATGCTCTGCGCTGTTTCCAGTTCATGAACCGTGTGATGCGCGACCAGCGCATCGCGTCACAGGTGTCGGCAGCGCGTGCGTCGGACACTTCGGTCACTCTCGATCAGGCCCGGGAGGAGGTTGCCGGTCGGGGTGCGGATGCAGCGTCGTGGCGGCCGTTCCAGTTGGCGTTCATCCTGATGCAACTCGGAGCGCTCACCGAGCCGACAGCGGCGCGGCGAAGTGCGGACCATCAGGCGAAGGTAGAGCTGTTGTTCTTCCCGACCGGTGGCGGCAAGACCGAGGCCTACTTGGGCCTGGCCGCATACACGTTCGCGATCCGCCGCCGTCAGGGAGTCGTGCAGTCGACGGATGGCCCGTTGGATGGTCGCGATGGTGTCGCGGTCTTGATGCGCTACACACTGCGACTGCTCACGGCGCAGCAGTTTCAACGAGCGACCACCCTGGTGTGTGCCGCCGAGTTGGCCCGTCGAGAGGACGAGGCGACATGGGGTGCTGAACCGTTCCGCATCGGGTTGTGGGTCGGCACCGACGTCAGCCCCAAGCGATTCGAGGAAGCCGACGAGCAACTGACAAAGGCGAACGAGTACGGCTCGCACCGTCTGACGGTGTTGCAGATCCAGCGCTGCCCATGGTGCGGCTCACCGATCGGAGCCGCGCAGGTCAAGACCGATGCCACCGTGCGACGTGTCTACGTGTACTGCGGCGACGACCTCGCCCGCTGCCCATTTGCCAAGGGCGGAAGCGTCGCTGAAGGCCTGCCGGTGCTGACAGTCGACGAGGAGATCTACCGGTTGACGCCGGCCTTCGTGATCGCCACCGTCGACAAGTTCGCTCGTCTCGCGCGAGAGGGCGAGGCGGCCTCGTTGTTCGGCTACGTCGGACGCCGCTGCGGCCGGCATGGCTACGTTCACCCTGACTATGCCCAATGCGATATCACCACGAGCCACCCGGCGACCAAGAACGGTCATGCCGCCGCAACGGTCCAACCGGTAGGCCGGCTGCGGCCTCCCGACCTCATCATCCAGGACGAGCTCCACCTGATCACGGGGGCACTTGGCACGTCGGTCGGCCTCTTCGAGGTCGCTGTCGAGACGCTCTCATCTTGGGAGACCCCCGACGGGAATCCTGTGCGACCGCTGATCGTCGCGTCGACCGCCACGGTTCGCAATGCACACGAACAGGTTCGAGGACTGTATGGCCGGCAGGTCGAGATCTTCCCGCCGCAGGTTCTCGACGTGGCCGACTCCTACTTCGCGCAGGAAGTGCCGATCGACAAGGCAAACCCGGGACGGCGATACGTGGGAATCAGCGCTCAAGGGGTGCGACTTTCCAGCGCTGAGATCCGAGTGGCGGAGGTGCTGCTCTCGGCGGGCCAGTTGCTGTTCGACCGCGCCGGTTCCGCCGCTGACCCCTACATGACGTTGGTTGGCTACTTCAACGCGACTCGCGAGCTTGCAGGCATGGCCCGATACATGGCGGACGACATTCAGAACCGCGTCAAGCGTCCGCGAAAGGACTCTGGGTTCCCCTCTCGCCTCGGAACTGCCTTCGGTCTGCTGAACATCGGTGAGCTGACCTCTCGAATTGCGTCTGGTGAGATAGGACGGACGCTCGACCGTCTCGAGCTCACCTTCGACGAGCATCACGACAGCACCGCCGCCTTCCGTCAACGGCTGGCAGACCTGGACGCGGGAAAGAAGCTGCCGGGTCGCAAAGAGATGCCCTTCGACGTCGTGCTGGCCACCTCGATGCTGCAGGTCGGCGTCGACGTGCAACGGCTGGGACTGATGCTCGTCGTCGGTCAACCGAAGAACACCGCCGAGTACATCCAGGCGTCATCTCGAGTGGGCCGAGATGCTTCGGGACGGCCTGGCTTGGTGGTCGCACTCGGCAACTGGGCGCGACCGCGTGACCTCGCTCACTTCGAGCAGTTCCGTCACTATCACGAGACGTTCTACGCGCAGGTCGAGGCGCTCTCCGTCACTCCCTTCTCGCCCACATCGCTCGCTCGGGGAATCGACGGGCTTCTCGTCAGTGCTGCCCGCGTCGTGCAGGCCACGCAGAAGGACGGGCTCTCGCCCGAACGCGAGGCGTGGCGCATCAAGGACCAGCGGGCTGTCGTTGAAAACCTTGCCGAACGACTGAAGCGGCGAATCGCCGCGGCTGCACAAAGCGAGGCCGCCACGAAACGCGCCAACGATCTCCTGGTGAACAGAATCGACCGATGGAGCGAGCGTGCAAAGCGGGCGGCGGAGATGAGCAAGACCCTCGTCTACGAACGAACCGGTGAAGGCGACAAGTACCTGCCACTGATCATCAGTCCCGAGAACTCGAAAGCCTCCGTCGGCGGCTCCGTCGAGGCGCCGTTCGTCATCGCCAACTCGATGCGCGAAGTACAGCCCGAGATCAACCTGCTCGTGAGCCCACTTCCGGAGCGCTTGTTCGCCCGGAAGCCTGACGATGCGCCCGACTGGGTGCTGCCGATCGGAGACGACGTCGTATGAGCGACACCGATGTCCCCGATGAGAGTGGCACGACCTTGATGCTGCACGACCCCGATCAGGTTCTCGACCCTCTTGCCGATGCTGAGGAAGGCGTTGTAAAGAACCGCGCCAAGGTCGGTTCTGCGCGCCCCTCGTCGCTGCTCTACACCTACGGTCCTGGCGCGATCATGGATCTTCCTGGGTTCTCGGTCATGCCCGCTGGCCTCGACGACTGGGAGCCGATCTGGAGGCGTCGCGAGTTCGTCCCGACCATCCTCGAGCCTCGGCTGCTCAACGTTGTCCGGCTTCACCTCGGACCGCAAGTCGATGCCCTTCGTCCCTTCCCCTGGCAGCCCAAGAAGGGACAGAACACCACCGAAGGCAACGACCTCGGGATACCTGCCCGCGTGTTCCCGCAATGGCTTCGCTGCACCGGCTGCGACTACCTCGGCCCGCTGCCACGCTTCGCCTACACCAACACCCATCCGTTCCGGCCCGACCTCGCCCAGTTCACGCACAAGAGCTGCCCGGGCCGAGGTGGGCAGCGGGCCGGTTCGACAAGCAGGAAACGCGAGAGCCCAGCAGTGCCGGCTCAACATCTGCTCACATGCACGAACGGACACCTCGATGAATTCCCATACACGCTGTGGGTGCACCGCGGCGTCAAGTGTCCCAAGGCTGAGCTACCCGACCTGAAGATGCGCGACGCCAACGTCGGTAAGAGCGTCGGCTCGACGATCATCTGCGTGTCCTGTGGAGCGACCCGCGGCATGGCAGAGGCCCAAGGTGCAGTCGGTCGCGAGAAGCTTCCACAGAAGTGCCGTGGTCGACACCCTCATCTCAACGCCTTCGACGCCGAATGTGATGCATCCCCGACGCTGATCATGATGGGTGCGTCGAACCTGTGGTTCCCCTCCACCCAGTCGATCATCGTGATGCCGCGCACCGATGCGGAAGAAATCGAGGTGCTGGCAGACCGACTCCGCATCGAACTCGGTGCAGAAAAGATCAACAAGTACGCCACCAACCTGGACGTCATCCGCGACCTCGCCGACGGCAAGGTCGAGCTCGACGGGGTGAGCGACGACGAGCTCGCCGAAGCGATCGCCGACGTTCTCGCACCCGCCGATTCGGAGGCCGAGCGACAGGAGAAGCTGGCAGCCTGGGACCCTGTCGAGCTGCTCGTGCCTGAATGGCAATACCTGCAGAAGCCGTCGCTGTTCCCCCAGCAGCTCAACTCCAGCGGGTTGATGGTCACCGAGACACAACGCGGGCCGAGCCTGCATCCGAACATCGCCCGAGTTGTCGCGGTCAACCAGATGAAGAAGGTCAACGCTGTGCTCGGGTTCACCCGGCTCGACGAGATGGACCGCGTCAACGACCTCACCAGTCGACTGGTCAAACTGACCCGGAACGGCAAGCCCACCTGGGTTCCCGCGACAGAAGACCGCGGCGAGGGAATCTTCCTCCAGCTCGACCTCGATGCGGTGAGCAAGTGGGAGCAGACCATCCTCAGTTCGGCGCTGTGGGAGGCTCACCGCGCGGCGCACCGTCGCAACTTCGAACGGCGATTCTCCCAGACGGCCAAACGAGTAGACCCTGACGTGCGTCTCCCGGCCCCTCGGTACTGGCTGCTTCACACCCTCGCCCATGCCCTCATTCGCGAGATGGCGATGTCATGCGGCTACGGCGCCGCCAGCCTCACCGAGCGCATCTACGGCTGGAC
>CAZMHG010000260.1:0-4900 GCA_964565975.1 uncultured Ilumatobacteraceae bacterium
AGCGGACCGTCGAGTCGCTTGGCATGGTCTACGCCTGCCACTACCCGAACCGCAGCCTGAGCACCGCCCGCGGCGCCAAGCGCACACCGCTGTACGAGCGGCTCGCCGCGCAGGGTGCGTACTTCCGTGACGTCAGCGGGTGGGAGAGCGCCGACTGGTACGCCGGCGCGGGCGCGGTGCCCGACGCGGGCCCGCTGACATGGGGTCGCCCGTCGTGGTGGGCGCGCTGGGAAGCCGAGCATCGTGCCTGCCGCGAGGGTGTGGTCCTGATGGACATGTCGTTCATGTCCAAGTTCCGTGTCCAGGGCCGGGACGCCGCGGCAACGCTGGAACACCTGTCGGCCAACCGCGTCGCGGCCGAGCCCGGGCGGATCACGTACACCCAGTGGCTGAACGACGCGGGCCGCCTCGAGGCGGACCTGACCGTGACGATGCTCGGCGACGACGAGTTCATGGTCGTCGCCACCGACACGGCGCATCGCCACGTCGAGACTCGCCTGCGGCGTGCGCTCGACGGCCGTCACGGGTTCGTCACCGACGTCAGCGGCGGCGTCGCTCAGATCAACGTGCAGGGGCCACGTTCGCGTGAGCTGCTCCAGACCCTGACGTCCGCCGACCTGTCCAACGAGGCGTTCCCGTTCCGCGCCGCGCGCTCGATCGACGTCGGGCTGGCCGTGGTGCTGTGCGCGCGGATCACTTACCTGGGCGAGCTCGGCTACGAGCTGTACGTGCCCACCGAGCAGGCCATCCACGTGTACGACACGCTCGTTTCGGCTGGCGCGGCGTTCGAGCTGCGCCACGCCGGGCTGAAGGCCCTCGCCAGCCTGCGCATGGAGAAGGGGTACCGCGATTACGGACACGACATCGACAACACCGACAACGTGTTGGAGGCCGGGCTCGGGTTTGCCGTGGCGCTGGACAAGCCGGGCGGCTTCGTCGGCCGCGACGCGGTTGCCGGCCAGCGCGCCGGCGGAGCACCGACCCGCCGCCTGTGCAGCGTGCAGGTGCTCGACCCCGAGCCGTTGCTGTACCACGGTGAGGTCATTCGCTGCGACGGTCGCCTGGTGGGGTACGTGCGCGCCGCGAGCTACGGCCACACGGTTGGTGGTGCCGTCGGCCTGGCGATGATCGAACCGGGGGTGCCCGTGACCGGCGACGTCCTCGCCACGGGGGAGTGGACGATCGAGGTCGCCGGCGAGCGCTTCGCGGCGCGAGCCACCCTGTCCGGGCCGTACGACCCGCGGAACACGCGGATTCACGCCTGACCGGGCGTTCCAGCCGCGCGACGACCCTCGACGCTCCTCCCGAACCGTCGAGTTGAGGTTGAGTGTTGCGGATCGTGGTGTCAACGGCTCACCGGGGCGCACCTGGGAGCGGACAGCGCAAAGAAAATTGGCGCGGAGAGTAAGCAGGAGTTGCCGCGCAGCGTGGTCATGGCCCTATGCTGCTCCGTCGATGTAGCCAGGGCGGCAGGAGCCCACACATCCAGGCGGAGGTCAAGAACATGAATGTGGATCGCATGCAGTCGAGGGGCCGCGGCGACCGATCGCGGCGGCTGAGCGCCGGATCGGATCCTGGGCGCAGATCCAGGACCGTGTCCCGCACGTTGCTGGCGATGCTCGTGGCGATGGCCGGCGTCGTGCCGACGGCGGCCGCAGCGGGCACCATCCCGCCGTCGGCGCCGGGCGACACCACGCCGGCGACCACCGCGCCCACCACCCCGGCGACAACGCCACCGGTGACCACCCCGACGACTGCCGCGCCGACCACCACCCCGCCGGCAACCACCACCCCGGCCACCGCCGCGCCCACGACCACGGTTCCGGCGACCACCACCCCGGCCACCGGCGCAACCACGTCCACCACGGCGACCTCCACCACCGTTGCGGCGACGTCGACGACCCGCAAGGTGATCACCCCGTCGGCGAGTGAGACGGCAGCGTCGATCGTCAAGAGCATCGACCCGGTCCAGGGCGGCGGTTTCACCGCCCCGAACACCTTCGCCACGGGCGCTCTCGTTCGCTACAAACTGTTGCTCCAGTGCTCCAGCCTGTCGGTCGACTGCGGCGTCGGCACCGTCACGGACGTCCTCGATCCGAACCTCGAGTTCGTCCAGGTGATCGTCCCCCAGACACCGATGCCGGTGACCTCGGCCGCCGTCGGGCAGACCGTCACCGTCAAGCTCGGCACCACAGCCACCCCATGGCCGGACGGCAACCAGCTCGAGGTCGTGCTCGTCGCCAGGGTTCGGGGCACCGCACCCGCGGGTGACATCCCCAACTCGGCCTCGGTGGCGATCACCAACGGAGACGGCGGCACCAGCGGCCCGGTGGTCATCAACGTGCCCCCGCCGACGCCACAGTGGGGTGTCAAGAAGACCGGGCCCACATCGGGGAATGCCGTGCTCGGCGAACCGGTGCCGTTCCGGATCGACTTCACGTTGCCGACGATGTTCGGCAACGTCGACGTCACCAGTGGCACGCTGGTCGACACCTACCCGGCCGGCGCGGTGGTGCTGGACGCAGCCGGCGGAACGGTCGACACGGTCAACCACACCATCACCTGGTCGACGGGGCCGATGTCGTCGAGCACCGCGGTCAACTGCTCGGCGACCGGGACGAACTGCACGAAGTACTTCCCCAGGGACATCGTCCTGATGTTCCCGGCAGCGACGTTCGCCAGCGTTCCGACGGCGACCAACCTGGTGAACGCCCACCTGGTCTTCGCCGACGGTTCCACCGGCGATCCCACCGGGCAGGCGACGGTCAGCTTCGTCGCCGGCACGCCGAAGAACAGCGTGCAGAAGACCGGACCCACCTCCACCGTGACGGGTGCGGCCATCCAGTGGCGCTTGTACGACCCGAACAACGGCAACACCACCCTGACCAACGTCGTCATGACGGAGATCTTCCCCGCGGGCGTTACCGACTTCTCCCTCTATCGGCAGTACACCGGCTATCAGCCGGTGTCGCCGGCCGACGTCGTGGCCAACTTCGAGTACCAGGACGCGTCCGGGACGTGGGTGCCGTGGTTCGTGCACGACAAGTCCAACCCGGCCTACGACAACTCGTGGACCACGAGGCCGATGCCCGCGGGTGCGCTCGGCGTGCGAGTCATCGTTCCCACGTTGCTCCCCGGCCAGGTGATCGACATCAACCTCAACGGGACGGTCACCGGGACACCGCCGGACGTGATCCACAACTGCCTCACGTCGGATAGCGACACGACGACGTTGGCCACGTCATGCCTCGACACCGCGATCAGCCAGCCCTTCTCGACGCTGAGTGTGGTCAAGGGGCACCAGTTCCTGAACAACGACGCCGCGCAGACCAGCCTGATCCCCGGTGAGGAGTTCCGCTTCATCGTCTCGTTCAACGTCTCGGGCCCGACCGCCGTGTCACAGGTCGACATCGCCGACCTCCTGCCGCCACAGTTCGAGTACGTCGCCACCGAGTGTTGGGGATCCGGCGCCAACGGCTACTACAAATCGTGGGAGCCGGTGATCTTCGCGATGTGCAACGCCGGCACGGGGTTGCCCAACACACCTCAGCCGACGGTCGCGGCAGGCGCGTCGGGTACGGAGCTGCACTGGCTGGCCACGGCGCCGAACGGTGGAACCTTCCCCTTCGCTCCCTACTTCGGCATCGTGTTCCGCGTCCGTGTCAAGGCGGCCACCTCGAACGCCAACTACACGAACGTCCAGAACGGAATCATCCACGACGCGAACGTCGCGACGACGTGCTACCTCGGCTACCAAGCGACCGCGGTGCCGGACACGACCGACCTGAACGGCAACGGCAACACCACCGAATCGAAGTGTCGGGCGGTCGACGCGGTGCAGGTGCGCCAGGCGGCGATCGGCGAGATCAGCAAGTGGGTCAAGGGCGACATCGGCCAGAACGTCGCCGAGTCGACGGGCCTGCCGTCGGCTAGTTGTCCCGACAACGGCGGGTACACGCGTTACCCGTGCGTGGCCACCGTGACGCCGGGTGGAGCGTTCGACTACCTGTTCCAGGCGACCAACACTGGCAACGTGGTGCTGACGGACTACTGGATCTACGACATCCTCCCGTTCCCCGGCGACACCGGCGTCAGCGGTGCGCTGGCAGGTGCGCAGCGCGGCACCGAGTGGGATCCGGTCCTCACCGGGCCGATCACCAGCTCTGCCGGTGGCGTGGTCGAGTACAGCAGCAGCAGCAACCCGTGCCGCAGCGAGGTCGCCCCAGTCGGCGCGTCGACGCCGTGGCCTGCCGGGTGCACCAACGACTGGACCACGTCGTTCTCCGCCGGAGCGAAGGCGTTCCGCGTCCATCTGTTCGCCGATGGGGCGGAGTGGACGCCCGGGACCGTGGTCACGCTCCACGCGCCGATGCAGGCGCCGGCCACGGCGCCCGCATCGACGATGAGCCCGACGGTCGACCTCTCGGTCGCCTGGAACTCGGTCGCCCACCAGGCCGACCGGATGAACGCGGACGGCACCACCTATCCGCTGCTCCCGAGCGAGCCGCGCAAGGTGGGTGTGATCATCCCGTTCCCGCCGATCTCGATCGGTGACTACGTGTGGATCGACACCAACCGTGACGGCGTGCAGGGACCCGCGGCGACCGAGCCGCCGGTGAAGGACGTCAAGGTCGAGCTGTTCGACAGCAGTGGCAACTCGCTGGGTACCACGACGACGGACGCCAACGGGTTCTACTCGTTCACCGACCTGTACGTCGGGACGGCCTACAAGCTGGTCTTCACTGCGCCGGACGGCTACTCGTGGACCACGCAGAACGCCGGAACGGACGACGCCGTCGACTCGGACGTCAACCCCGCCGACGGCACGGTCACGTTCACCACGCCGCTCGTCACCGGGACCAACTCGGCGACCGCTCCGGATGTGCCGATCTACGACGGC
>CAZMHG010000261.1:0-4889 GCA_964565975.1 uncultured Ilumatobacteraceae bacterium
GTGGAACTTCTGGTTGATGGTCATCGGGATGAACCTGACCTTCGGCCCGATGCACATGATCGGCCTGCAGGGCCAGCCGCGGCGCATGGTCGTGTGGCCCGACAAGCTCACCGGTGACGGCCTGTTCAACCTCGGGTTCTGGAACAAGGTCGCCACGGTCGGTTCGTACATCCTCGGGCTCGGCATCCTGGTGTTCTGCTGGAACGTGTTCCGCACCCACGTGCTGAAGAAGGGCCAGGTCGCGCCGCTCGACCCGTGGGACGCGCGCAGCGTGGAGTGGATGACCGCCTCGCCGCCCAAGGAGCACAACTTCGACGCGATCCCGACGATCCACGAACTCGACGAGTTCTTCCACCGCAAGTACGAGGAAGTCGAGACCGACGACGGGCACCATCGCCTGGTGAAGGTGCGTTCGGCCGAGGAGATCCTCGCCGACCAGGAGGCGCACGCCGACGCCCACATCCACATGCCGTCGCCGTCGTACTGGCCGCTGGTCATCGCCTTTGCCCTGCCGATCATTGCCTACGGCGTGATCTACAGCCGGCTGCTCGCCGTCGTCGGCGCCCTCCTGATGCTCGGCGCGCTGTTCGCCTGGGCGCTCGAGCCGGCAACCGCCGAGGACATCGATGTCGACCCGCCTGCCGGCGGCCCGAGCAAGGAGTTGGCCGTTGTCTGACGTCGCTATCCCGACCAGCGTCGTGACCCACGACGATCACGCCCACGACGGTCACGCCCACGACGATCACGGTCACGGCGGGGCGCACGCCACCAGCACGGGCTTGTCGAACAACAAGCTGGCGATGTGGCTGTTCCTCGGCAGCGAGTGCCTGCTGTTCGGCGGGCTGATCTCGGTGTACATGCTGTACCGCGGCCGCAACGGCACGGGCCCCGGCCCGGACGCGCTGTGGGACATCAAGCTGACCTCGGTGTCCAGCTTCGTGCTGCTGATGAGCTCGCTGACGATGGTCCTCGCGGTCGACGCGGCGCACAAGGGCGACGACCACCGGACCAACACCTGGCTCACCGTCACGGCATGCCTGGGGGCGCTGTTCGTCGGCGCCCAGGTGTACGAGTTCACCAGCTTCTACCACGAGGGCCTCGGCTACACGACCAGCCTGTTCGGGTCGAGCTTCTACACGCTCACCGGCTTCCACGGTGTCCACGTGACCGTCGGCATCATCATGCTGATGGCGTTGGTCGGCATCGCCCGACGGGCCAAGTTCCCCGGCAACAAGGCCGAGGTCGTCGAGATGATCGGTCTGTACTGGCACTTCGTCGACGTCGTCTGGATCGTCATCTTCACCGTCGTCTACCTGATTCCCGCCTGAGGCACGCATGAGCGACACCCTGCACGACATCCCCCACGCCGACGGCTCACACGGCACTGACGGCGACGCGGGCCACGCAGCCGACGGCCACGGCGCATCGATCAACACCTACCTCAAGGTCGCCGGCGTCCTCGCCGTGCTCACGGCGCTGGAGACGAGCACCTACTGGATCGACCTCGGTGGGTTCCACACCCCGTTCCTGTTGATCATGATGGTGCTCAAGTTCGCACTCGTGCTGCTGTTCTTCATGCACCTCAGGTTCGACAACAAGCTGTTCGGCACGCTGTTCTACATGGGGCTTGGGTTGACGCTGATGTGCTACCTGGGCGTCTTGTTCTCCTACCGGTTCTTCTTCAGCCACTGAGCCCACCATGCTCCTCGGCGCGTCCTACGCAAACCCGTGGAGGTTCCAGGCAAACCCCGAGGTCTACCTCCTCGTCGCGTTCCTGATCGGTGCCTTCGTCTACACGGTGCGTGTCCTTGGCCCGCAGGCCGCGCCGCCCGGCCGACCGGCGGTCACCCGGCTGAACATCGTCTGCTTCGTCGGGGCGATGGTCCTGCTGTTCACCGCCTCGACCTGGCCGATCCATCAGATCGGCGAGGGCTACCTGTACAGCATCCACATGCTCCAGCACATGATGCTCAGCTACTTCATGCCGCCGTTGATCCTGCTGGCGACACCGGAGTGGCTGCTGCGGGTGCTGATCGGCAACGGGCGCGCCTACCGCGTGCTGCGCTTCTTGTGCCGGCCGGTGGTCGCCGGGCTGGCGTTCAACGCGATGGTGATGATCACCCACGTCCCCGGGGTGGTCAACGCCTCGGTGCAGAACGGGCCGCTGCACTACCTGTTGCATCTCCTGATCGTGACGACCGCGTTGTGGATGTGGATGCCGGTCTGTGGCCCGTTCCGCGAGTGGCACCTCACCCCCATCGGCTCGGCGGTCTACCTGTTCTGCCAGAGCCTGGTGCCGACGATCCCTGCGGGCTGGCTGACCTTCGCCGAGGGCACCGTGTACAAGCAGTACCAGCAACCGGTGCGCGTGTGGGGCCTGACGATCACCGAGGATCAGCAACTCGCCGGTGGGATCATGAAGACCGGTGGATCGGTGTTCCTGTGGTCGATCATCGTCTACATCGTGGTCAAGAAGGTCGGTGTCAGCGCCTACGGCCGCCAGACGTTCCGGCGTGGCGCGACGATGCCCACGGCCGAGATCGTCGGCAACGACGAGTACCCGCTGACGTACGAGCAGCTCACCGATCAGTGGGCCAAGACCCCGGCCCCGACGCCGGAGTAGCGCTCACTCCCAGCGGAAGACCGACGCGGCGATCACCGGGGCGCACACCGCCCAGGCGACCAGGATCACCCAGCTCGCCGACGGGCGCACGCCGCCGTTCACCAGGGCATCGCGCAGCACGTCGCTGAGCGCACCCGACGGAAGGAGGTGGGCGATGGCGCGCAGCGCCGACGGCAGCTTGATCCAGGAGATGACCATCCCGCCGAGCAGCAGCATCACCAGGTACAGGCCGTTCTGTGCGGCCAGGTTGATCTCGCCACGCAGGCTGCCGGCGAGGGCCAGGCCGATCCCGGCGAACGCGATCGTCCCGAGCAGGATCGCCGCCGCGGCGAGCAGCCAGTTCGGGTCCTGCGGTCGCCACCCCAGCCAGTAGGCGATCGGGATCAGGATGGCGAACTGGAGCAGTTCGACCAGCACCACCGCCGCCGTCTTGGCTGCCAGCAGGCGCCCGCGGCCGAGCGGTGTGGCCCCGAGCCGCTTGAGCACCTTGTAGTGCCGCTCGAAACCGGTGCCGATGCCCAGGCTGACCATCGCCGTGCTCATCACCGCGAGGGCGAGGATGCCGGGCGCGAGGAAGTAGACCGGTCGGCCGACGCCGGTGGGCAGCACGTCGACCTTGCTGAAGAACACCAGCAACAGCACGGGGATGCCGAGCGTGAGCAGCAGTTGCTCGCCATTGCTCAGCGTGAGGCGCAGCTCGGCGCGGGTCTGGGCGAGGAACCGCTTCACGTCGCGCGCTCGTCGCGTGGCTGCCGGCCGCCCGTTGGACCGCCGGGGTCGCCGCCTGGTTGGTCGGACCGGCCGGGTGCGGTGAGGCGACGGAAGACGTCCTCCAGCCGTTGCGCCCCGGCGCGCAGGTCGTCGAGCGGCAGCTGCTCGTCAGCCAGCCAGGTGGCCAGCTTGGCCATCAGCTTGGGGTGTGGCGGCGCGTCGATCACGAACTCGTCGTCGCCGACCCGGCTGGCGACCATGCCCAGCTCGGCCGCCAGCCGGGCCACGTCGAGGGTCGGGCTGCTGCGGAAGCGGATCTCGTCGAAGCCGCGGCGTAGTTCGCTGAGCGTCCCGTCGGCGACGACCTGCCCGTGGTCGAGGATCACGACCCGGTCGGCCAGCCGCTCGGCCTCGTCCAGCTCGTGCGTGGCCAGGATCACGGCGCACCCCGCGTCGCGCAGGCCGCCGACGATGCCGCGGATCGCGTCGCGTCCGTTGATGTCGACACCGGACGTCGGCTCGTCGAGGAAGGCGACCTCCGGCTTGGCGGCCAGGGCGAGCGCGAGCGACAGCCGCTGCTTCTCGCCACCGCTCAGCCGGCGCCACGTCGTGCGCGCCCGGTCGGCCAGGCCGACAGCGTGCAGCAGGGCAGCAGGGTCGGCGCCGCGGTCGTACAGGTCGACGTAGTGGGCGATCGTGTCGGCGACCTTGGCGCTGGGGTACACCCCGCCGTCCTGGAGCATCACGCCCATCCGCTCGCTGAGCCGCCGCTGGTCGGTGGCCGGGTCCATGCCGAGCACCCGCACCGTGCCCGACGCGCCGGTGCGGAAGCCCCCGGTGGGGGAGCGGTAGCCCTCGCAGACCTCGATCGTGCTCGTCTTGCCGGCCCCGTTCGGGCCGAGCACGGCGGTGACCATGCCCGCCCGAGCGCTGAACGTGACACCGCGCACGGCCTCCAGCTCGCCGTACCGGACGCGCAGCTCCTCGACCACCACTGCGACGTCGCTCACCGATGCGACGCTACCTGCCCGCCGCGCCCGCGACCCATGCGCCAGCCATGCCGGCACCACGAGGCGACGCCGGCTCGTCATGCCGGCCCCGCGAGGCGGCGCCGAAGGCACCCGGTCGGTGCAGAGGCGCATGGCTAGCCTGAGCTGGTGATCGACCTTCGCCTGCTGCGTATGCATCCGGATCAGGTCCGTACTGCGCTGGCACGGCGTGGTCGGCCCGAGCTGCTCGAACAGGTCGATCAGGTGGTCTCCTTGGACGAGCAGGGCCGATCGCTGGTGGCTCGCCGGGATGCCATCCGCGCCGAGGTCAACGAGCTGTCCAAGCAGGTCGGTGGGTTGCGCCGGAATGGCGACACCGCGGGTGCCGAGGCGCTCCAGGGCCGCAGCCGGGCGCTCGGTGACGAGGAGAAGGCGCTCGCCGCGCAGACCGACGAGATCGACGGGCAGATCCGCAGCCTGCTGCTGGAGATCCCGAACATGCCGCACCCCGACGCGCCCGACGGTGTCGACGACCACGACAACCCGGTGGTCATCGGGCCGGTGGG
>CAZMHG010000262.1:0-616 GCA_964565975.1 uncultured Ilumatobacteraceae bacterium
CGACGTGGTCCCCTCGCAAGAGAAGCAACTCGTCGGCCAGTACCCGGAGGGCGCGGTGACGCGCACCTCGCCGGGACCGCTCGAGGTGGTCGTCCGCGGCCAGAAGGTGACCGTGTACTACAACCCGACGCTCAAACGGACCGTCGTCCCCGACGTGCGCACGCTGTCCGAGCAGACGGCGATCCAGCTGCTGGAGAAGAAGAACCTGGTCGTCAACCCCACGCGCAAGTACCAGAACGATGCACAGGTGAAAGAAGGCGCCGTCGTCGGGTCCGATCCTGCGGCAGGGACCGAGGTCGCCGAGGGCACGCCGATCGCGCTGATCCTGAGCACTCGCCAGAAGTTCAACGTGCCGAGCGTGGCCAACCGCGACCTGGCCACGGTGAAGACGTTCCTGCAGGGCGACCCGTGGAACTTCAAGGTCACCGTCAAGCAGGCCTCCGACCCGTTGATCGCCGCCGGGAACGTGATCAAGACCAGCCCGGCCGAGGGGACCGAGGTCTCCCAGGGCAGCACGATCGTGGTCTACGTCTCCACCGGCCTGGCCAGCCGACGTCGCGCGCATCTCGCCGAGTTCGGCTCCGTTTGAGCGTCGGGTTGTAGTACACGGTCACCT
>CAZMHG010000262.1:626-4830 GCA_964565975.1 uncultured Ilumatobacteraceae bacterium
TCGGGCGGACGCTGGCCCAGGCGACGGCGCGACTCACCGCGCTCGGCCTGGTGATCGACCCGACGTACGTGATCCTGCCCGTCGGCGACTCGGGCATCGGCAAGGTGATCGAGCAGGACCCGATCGAGGGCGTCCAGCTCACCGCCG
Source organism: uncultured Ilumatobacteraceae bacterium (assembly GCA_964565975.1). GTDB lineage: Bacteria > Actinomycetota > Acidimicrobiia > Acidimicrobiales > Ilumatobacteraceae > JAKOUY01. Next base: position 774 of record CAZMHG010000262.1, read on the forward strand.
GTGCCGTCGTCCAGGTGGTCATCGGCAAGCAAGCGAGCACGACGCCACCGACCACGCAGCTGCCGACACCACCCACCGATCCGCCGCCGCCCGCGGCGACCGACGTGCCGCCGCCGGCCACGTCGGACGCGAGGACGCCGATCTGAGCCGAGGCGAGCGCCTCAGCAGCGGGCCAGGAAGTTGCCGAGCAGTTGGTGCCCGTGATCGGTGAGGATGCTCTCCGGGTGGAACTGCACACCCTCGACCGGCAAGGTGGTGTGCCGTGCGCCCATCACCACCCCGTCGGCGGTCGCGGTGACTTCCAGGCAGTCCGGCACGGTGGCCGGGTCGATGACCAGGCTGTGGTAGCGCGTCGCCGTGAGCGGTGACGGCAGGCCGGCGAACACGCCCTCGCCGTCGTGGCGCACGGGTGAGGTCTTGCCGTGCATCAGCGCCGGGGCCCGCACCACGCTGGCGCCGAACACCTGGCCGATGCCCTGCAGGCCGAGGCACACACCGAACACCGGCACGCCACGTTCGGCGAACGCGGGGATCGCCGCGCACAGGATGCCGGCGTCCTCTGGCCGACCGGGGCCGGGCGACAGCAGCACGCCGTCGGGGGCCATGGCGACCGCCTCGTCGACGGTCAGCTGGTCGTTGCGCACGACCTCGGGGTCTGCGCCGAGCTCGCCGAGGTACTGCACCAGGTTGTAGACGAAGCTGTCGTAGCTGTCGATCACGAGGATCCGGGTCACCCACACAGCCTGCCGGGTTGGCGCTCGAAGGCCTACACTCGTGGCCCGTGGCTCCTCCAAAGCGCAAGACGACCGGCGGCCGGGTGACCCCGAAGGGGACGTCGCAGCCCGGGCTGCCGCTCAACGCCCACCGCGAGTCCTCGCTCGCCAGCCGTTCCACCACGTCGCGCAGCGAGCACGACGCCGACTCGTCGGCGTCCGGCGTGCACACCTCCACGCGGTACACGCCACCCACCCCGAAGGAGTTCTACGAGAGCCCGAAGTGGGTGCCGATCCTGATGGCCGTGCTGCTCGGTGTCGGTGTGGTGTTCATCCTGCTCAAGTACATCGTGTGGGGCAACGACAACTGGCCGGTGCTCGTCGGCCTGGGATGCCTGCTCGGCGGTCTGTTCACCGCCACGAAGTGGCATTGACGCATCGCCGCGTCGCGTTGACCACACCTTCGGCCTCGTTCTCCACAGCCTGATCCACAGGGTGTGGATGCTCGCGCCTACTCGAAGCGCGGCGCGATCACGTCCATGTCCTCCAGGCAGTGACGTGGCGGCGGGGGGTCCTCGTCCGGCGCGATCAGCGTCTTGATCTCCAGCCCGCACACGCCGCACCGGTAGCGGACGGTGACCTTGCGCATCTCGCCCGGCGGTGGCGGGGCGGGTTGCGGCGAGCCCAGCGTGCGGACCATGCCGATCCCGAACTTCCAGATCAGCACGCCGATCAGCACGCCGACCGCGGCCCATACGAGCGTCGAGAAGGCCGGCACCCGGTCAACCTACCCGGGCACGCCCTGACGGCCGATCAGCCGAGGCGCTCGATGATCATCGCGTTAGCCATCCCGCCGCCTTCGCACATCGTCTGCAGGCCGTAGCGGCCACCGGTGCGCTCCAGTTCGTGCAGCAGCGTGGTGAGCAACCGGGCCCCGCTGGCACCGAGCGGGTGACCGAGGGCGATCGCCCCACCGTTGGGGTTGACGACGTCCTTGTTGGGGTGCAGCTCACGCTCCCACGCCAGCACCACGGAGGCGAACGCCTCGTTGATCTCGACCGCGTCGATCTGGTCGATGGTCAGCCCGGCACGCTGCAACACCCGGGTGGTGGCCGGAATCGGGGCGGTGAGCATCATCCGTGGGCTGTCCCCGGCAAGGGCGAAGTCGACGAATCGGGCGCGCGGGGTGAGGCCCAGCTCGCTGGCCTTGCGCTCGCTCATGATCAGCACGGCGGACGCACCGTCGGTGATCTGCGACGAGTTGCCCGCAGTGACCCGGCCACCGTCCTCGACCGTGCGGAACGATGGCTGCAGCCTGGCCAGCGACTCCATCGACGTGTCGCGCAGACCCTCGTCGGTGGTGACCATCGCGCCGTCGGCGCCGAGCACCGGCAGGATCTCGCGCTCGAACCTGCCCTCGGCCGTGGCTCGCGCGGCAAGCTGTTGCGAACGCACCCCGAACGCGTCGAGGTCGTCGCGGGTGAGGTCCCACGCGTCGGCGATCAACTCGGCGGAGATGCCCTGGGGTACCAGCCCGCCCTCGCCGGCGTAGCGCGCGCCCAGGCGCGGGCCGAACGGGAACCCGAACTTGCCGTCGAGCATCGACGCACCCATCGGGACGCGGGTCATCACCTCGACCCCGGCGGCGACGACCACGTCGTACGCCCCGGCGATCACACCCTGGGCGGCGAAGTGCGCGGCCTGCTGGCTGGAGCCGCACTGGCGGTCGATCGTGGTGCCCGGCACCGCTTCGGGCCAGCCGGCGGCGAGCACGGCGTTGCGCGCGATGTTGACGCCCTGCTCGCCGACCTGCATGACACAACCCATGATCACGTCCTCGACCAGCGCCGGATCGACACCGGCGCGGGCGACCACCGCGGACATCGTGTCGGCAGCCAGGTCGACCGGATGCCAGTCCTTCAGCTTCCCGTTTCGCTTGCCGAGCGGCGTGCGCACGGCCTCGATGATGACGGCGGTGTTCATCGGCTGATTGTGCAGCCGGGGCGCGACGCGGCCACCATCGGGTGAACGATCTGTTCGCACGCGCGAGACTGCCCCGATGAGCATCGCCGACGAGATCAACCAGCTGGTTGCCGGGCGCACCGCGCCGACGTGCTTCCTCGACACCGTGGCCGCACACGGCGACGTGGTCGCCCTGCGAACGTACGGTCCCGACGGCGAGTGGCAGACGTGGACCTACACCCAGCTCGCCGACCGAGTCGCCCGCGCCGCCGCGGGGCTGCGCGCCGCCGGCGTCCAGCCGGGTCAGCGCGTCCTGCTGATGATGCGCAACCTGCCGGACTTCCACTGGTTCGACATCGCCGCGCAGTTCCTGCGGGCCACGCCGGTGAGCATCTACAACTCGTCGTCTCCCGAAGAGATCCAGTACCTCGCCGACCACGCCGAAGCCGAGTTGGCCATCGTCGAGGGCGAGGGCTTCGTCTCGCGCGTCGAGCAGGTCCGCGACCAGCTGCCGCGCCTGCGCCGCGTGTACGTGTTGGGCGAGTCCGCCGACGAGCTGCTCGACCACCCGCCGGCCGACCTCGCCGCGCTCGGCGCCGACACCAGCCCCGACGACATCGCCACGCTGATCTACACGAGCGGCACCACCGGTCCGCCCAAGGGCGTGATGATCAGCCAGTACAACGTCGTCTACACGGTCGAGTCGTTGCGCCGGTGCATGGCCCTGGACGGCCTCGCCGGCATCCGCACGGTGAGCTACCTGCCGATGGCGCACATCGCCGAGCGGCAGATGGGGCTGTACCAACCGATGGTCCACGGGTACGCCGTCCACTGCTGCCCCGACGTCGCCCAGCTCAGCCGGTACCTGGTCGGCGTGCGCCCCGAGGTCCTGTTCGGCGTCCCGCGGGTGTGGGAGAAGATCTACAACGGGGTCAACGCGGCGCTGGCCGCCGACCCGGACAAGGCCGCCAAGTTCAACGAGGCGGTCACCGTGGCCCTGGCGATCAAGGATGCGCAGCGGGCCGGCACGGACTCCGACGAGCAGCGCCAGACCTGGGCGTTCCTCGACGCGGTCGCCTTCTCGGGTGTCCGCGCGCTCGTCGGCCTCGACGCGCTGCGGGCGGCGGTCACCGGTGCCGCGCCGATCCAGCAACGGGTGCTCGAGTGGTACAACGCGATCGGCGTGCCGCTGTCCGAGATCTACGGCATGAGCGAGAGCACCGGCCCGATCTCGTGGAGCCCCAATGCCAACCGCCCTGGGTACGTCGGGCGCGAGGTCCCCGGCGTGACCGTGCGCCTGGCCGACGACGGCGAGGTGCTGTGCCGCGGCGGCGTCGTCTTCCAGGGCTACCTCAAGCAGCCGGACAAGACGGCCGAGACGA
>CAZMHG010000263.1:0-4828 GCA_964565975.1 uncultured Ilumatobacteraceae bacterium
CGGGCTGGCCTTCGAGCTGCACCTGTTCGCCCAGTCGGCAGACCACGTCGCCTTCCCCGAGCGGATGGCGACGCTCGGCGATGCCGTCACGTTGCATCTCGGGCTGGACCCTGCGGCGACGCTCGCCACCGGTCGCCGGCTGCTCGCCGCACGGGGTGAGGGCGAGCAGGTCTACCTGTGCGGCCCCGCACCGATGCTCCGCGGGCTGCAACAGGCTGCGCGGGACGAGGGCTGGCAGGAGCCCGCGGTGCACGTCGAGTACTTCGCCAACCCGACACAGCCCGACACCGACACGGGCTTCGACGTGACCCTCGCCCGATCCGGCCGCACGGTGCCCGTCGCCCCCGGCGAGACGCTGCTGGAGGTGCTGCGCGCCGCGGGTGCCGACGTCGCCTCCTCGTGTGAGATCGGCACCTGCGGGACGTGCAAGGTGACGGTGCTCGACGGCGCGATCCATCACCAGGACGTGTACTTGCGCGCCGACGAGCGCGTGCGCGGCGGCGTGTTGCTGGCGTGCGTGTCGCGCGCCGCCGGCGAGCGGCTGGTGGTCGACCTGTGATCACGCTGTACGGCAGCGAGCTGTCGGCCGACTGCTACAAGGTCCGGCTGCTGCTAGGCATCCTCGGCGTGCCGTACCGCACCGTGCCGACCGACGGCGCGGCCAGCAGCGCACCGGCGCTGGACGACGACGGGTACGTCCCCGGCGACGCGCCGTCGATGCTCGTCCACCTGGCGGCGGCCTACGACACGTCGGGTTGCTGGTACCCGGCGGACGACGCGTTGGTGCTGCACGAGGTGGCCGCGTGGATCCGCTTCGCCGGCACGCTCAGCGGCACGGCGGGAGCAGCTCGGGTGCACGACACGCTTGGCCCACGGGGCGGCCACGGCGCGGGTGCCGACATCGACGCGCTGCGCGCCGCCGCCCACCGCCTGCTTCGCGAGCTGGACGACCATCTGTGGTTCGCCGAGCGGGAGGGCCGGTCGTGGGTCGCCGGCACCGCGCACCCGACCGTTGCCGACCTGGCGCTGTTTGCCGACGTGATGCTGTCCGATCAGGGCGGGATCAGCCTGCTCGACTACCCGGCGGTGCGCCGCTGGACCGACCGGGTCAAGCGGGTACCCGGCTTCACCGTGATGGCCGGGATCTACCCGGCGAGCCGGGCGCGGCCGGTGCTCGGCCGTTCAGCCGGGTAGGTCGCCCGGCAGCCGGCGTAGCAGCCGGCGCATCTCCACCGCCAGCCGGTCGGCGCGGGTGTGCACTTGGGCGTTGGCGTCCAGGTCGAGCGTCGTGTCGGGCAGGCGATCGATGATCCGCAGATCCTCGGCTAGCACCGCCAGCTCGTAGTCCACCGCGGCAGCCGCTGCGGCGTCGTCGGCGCAGTCGTTGCGGAGCATCACGGTGTACAGGCGGGTCACCCCGACGTCGACGGGCTGGCAGGCGACGAAGATCGCGTTGACCATGCCGGTCAGCGGCAGGTCCAGGCGCAGCAGCGCGCTGAACGGGACCGTGTACTCGTAGCGCATCCGACGCGGTTGGACGAGTGGGTGCTCTCCGGTGGCCACCAGCGGGTCCTCGTTGTTGGCGATCGTGTGGTCGTAGCTCACCACCGCACCGTGGGCCATGCGCTCCACGCCGAAGTCGTCGACGTACGGCTCCTCGGCGTTGCCGAAGGTGCCGGCGTGGACGAAGGGGAAGTGGGCGAAGTCCAAGAAGTTGTCGACGAACTGCGCCGCGCCGGCGCGGATGTCGACGACCGGCAGCCACACCTGGCGCAGCGACGGGTCGTCCCATTCGGCCACGCTCGGCAGCGGGGGAACAGGTGGCTGCGGTGCGAGCCACAGCAGCCCGTACCGCTCGGCCACCTCGACAGGTGTCAGGCACGCCCGGCGCGGCACCGCTGCGCCCGGGCCGAGCGCGGGGATCAGCCGGCACGAACCGTCCGTGGCGGCGAACTCCCACCCGTGATACGGGCACGTCAGGTCGCCGTGGTGCAGCCGGCCGTCGCTCAGCCGGCCGGCGCGGTGCGGGCAGGCGTCGACGTAGCCGCGCCACGCGCCCGCCGCGCGGACCACGACGTAGCCCTGGCCGAGCAACTCGACGCGGTGCGGACCGTCGGGTTGCGCTGCGGCGGCGAGGTCCTCGACGCGTGCGACCGGGTGCCAGCAGGCGCGCAGGGAGGGCGCGCGGTTGTCGATCCGGTCGGCGGTCACGCGTTCATCCTGGCCGCGGTCGGCCGTCGGTCGCCAACCCGGTCAGCGCTCCTCGCGCTGGTACGGGATGCCCAACGCACCCGGCGCGCCACGCCGCCGGCGTACCGACCCGGACGACAACATCACCAGCACGACGATCGTCGCGACGAACGGCAAGGCGTCGAGGATCGAGCCGTTGACGTGCACGTTGCGCGCCTTGAGGATCAGGCTGAGGCTCGACAGCGCCCCGAACAGGTAGGCGCCGGCGAGCGTCAGGTCGGGGCGCCAGAAGCCGAAGATGACCAGGGCGATGGCGATCCAGCCGGCACCCTTGGTCATCCCGTCCACCCAGGTGGGCACGATCGCCAGGCTGTAGAACACGCCACCGACCCCGCTCAGCGCGCCGCCCAGGATCGTGTGGGCGTAGCGGTAGCCGACCACGCTGACCCCCATCGCGTCGGCGGTCTGCGGCGACTCGCCCACGGCGCGCAGGCGCAAGCCGGTCCGCGTGCGGAACAGGTAGTACCAGGCAACCACGGCGAGCACCCACGACGCATAGGTCAGGATCGTGTGGTTGAACAGCAACGGCCCGAGGATCGGGACGTCGGCGAGGCCGAGCACGTCGAGCTTGCGAATCGGGTGCGGCGTCGGGCGCACCGCCACGTGCCAGGAGTTGGCCAGATAGCTGGACAGACCCACACCGCCGGCGAAGATCGTCAGCGCCAGGCCGGCGACCGTCTGGTTGACCCGTAGGGTGATCGCCAGCACTGCGTACAGCGCGGCGAGCACGGCCGCGGCGAGCGCACCGAGCAGGACCGACGCCAGGACCACGAACCAGCTCGGCCCGCCGACGTGTTGCGAGGCCCACGACCCGAACAGCGCGCCGATCAGCATCATCCCCTCGACGCCGAGGTTGAGCACACCCGACCGCTCGGTGAGCAGCTCGCCGAGCGCCGCGAAGTACAGCGGCGTGCCGTAGAAGATCGCCGACGCGGCGATGACGACGAACAGGTTGTTGTTCACGGCGCGGCACCGGTTGCCGCACGCGGCACGGCGGCTGGTCGTGACGAACGCCGGATGCGGTACCGGACCGTCACCTCACCGGCGACCGCGGTGAACAGGATCAGGCCCTGCAACGCGCCGACGAGGCCGGAGGGGAAGTCGGGGCCCTGCAGCGCGTAGCCGGCGTTGTTCAGCCCGCCCATCAGGACGGCCACCACCAGGGTCGCCAGCGGGTTCAGCCGGGCCAGGGCGGCGACGACGATCCCGGTGTAGCCGTAGTTGGCCAGCTGCAAGCCCTTGGCGTCGAGCAGGTGGCGGAAGTCGCCGATGTCGCTCGCCCCACCGAGCCCGGCGAGTGCGCCGGACAAGGCCATCACCGACACGATCTTGCGCGTCGTGCGGATGCCGGCGTAGCGCGCCGTGCCGGGCGAATCGGCGATCACGGCGACCTCGTAGCCGAAGCGCGTCGTGCGATACAGCAGCCACACGACGACCCCGGCGAGCACCGCGACGGCGAAGCCGCGGGGGATCGCGGTCGAACCGACGGTGACCGCATCCCACCTGGCCGAGGGCCCGACCGGCTTGCCCGACGGGAAGCCGCGCGATTGCGGGTCCCGCCAGTACGACATCGAGTTGAAGATCAGGTGGTTGAGGACGATGCCCATCACGTAGTTGAGCATCAGCGTGGTGATGATCTCGTTAGCCCCGAAACGTGAGCGCAGCACCCCGGCGACGACCGCCACGGCCGCGCCGCCCACCGCGCCGGCGGCGATCATCACGACGAACACCAGCCACACCGGCTGGTTGCCCATCGCGATGCCGACCCACGACGCGGTGATCGCCCCGCCGAACAGCTGGCCCTCGCCGCCGATGTTGATCAGCCCCATGCGGAACGCGGTTGCCGCGCACAGCCCGGTGAACGCCAGCGGCGTGGCGGACACGAGCGTGGAGGACCACGCCGACTGCGATCCGAAGCCACGCTCGGCGATGCGCTGGTAGATCGTCAACGGGTTGCGGCCGGTGACCACGAGGAGCACCGCGCCGAGCACGAGCGCGGCGAGCAGCGAGCACAGCGGTACGGCGACGGAGAGCCACCGCGGTTGGTCGAGCCGGCGCTCGAAGCGCATCGGCGACTTCACGACGGGTCCGGCCGCGGAGAGCCGGAAGCGACGGGAGTCGCCGGGTCCGTGTCGCCGCCCATCAGCCGGCCGAGGCGCTCGGCCGTCGCGTGGGGCGCGGGCACGTCGCCGACGATGCGGCCTTCGTACATCACGAGCACCCGATCCGACAGCGCCAGGATCTCCTCCAGATCTTCGCTGATCAGCAACACTGCGCGGCCGTCGTCCGCGGCGTGCACCAGGAGCCGGCGAACCGCCTCGATCGCCCCCACGTCCAGGCCGCGCGTCGGTGCCGCGGCGATCAACACGTCGGGGTTGCTGGCGAACTCGCGGCCGAGCAGGACCTTTTGCACGTTGCCGCCGGACAGCAACCGCACGGGTGTGTCCGGGCCTGGGGCACGCACGTCGAATCGCTCCATCAGTGCCGCGGCGTGGCGGCGGATGTGGCCGCGATCGAGGAACGGCCCGCGGCTGAACGGCGGGCGGCGGTACGAGGTGAGCACGGTGTTGGCGGCGAT
>CAZMHG010000264.1:0-4827 GCA_964565975.1 uncultured Ilumatobacteraceae bacterium
GGCTTCTCGCAGTCGCTCGAGCTGGTCCTCGCCGCGGCACGCACCCTGCCCCAGGCCACGTTCGTGGTCAACGGCGACGGCGCGGCGCGCCCGGCGCTGCAGGCCGCTGCCGCCGACCTGGCCAACGTGCGGTTCACCGGGTACCAGCCGGCCGACCGCCTGGCCGAGGTGCTGGCCAGCGGCGACCTGCACGTCGTCCCGCTGCGCGCCGGCCTCGGTGCGGTCAGCGTGCCCTCGAAGACCTACTCGATCCTCGCCGCGGGGCGCCCGGTGCTGGCGGCGATCGACCCGGGTACCGAGGTGCCGCGGATCCTCGAGCGTTCCGGCGGCGGGGTCGCGGTCGGCCCCGACGACGAAGCGGCGTTCGTCACCGCCGTCGGCGAGTTGCTCGCCGACCCGGCCCGGCGCGACGCGATGGGCCGCGCCGGGCGGGCGTGGGTGCAGTGCGCCGCGTCGCCCGGCGCGGTCGCCGAGGCATACGAACACCTGGTACGCAGCCTCAGATGGGGGCCGGACGGCGGGTCCAGCCGGTAGCCTTTCGCACTCGTGGCAGGTTCGTCGTCGGCACAGAGGGTTGCCAAGCTCGCATCGCGTGGCAGGGGTAAGCGGATCCGCTTCCAAGGTGGGACCACATTTCCCCTGATCATCGGCTTGGTCGCGCTCGTCGGCATCGCGCTGACCGTCTACGCCAAGGCATCGCTCCCCGACGACGGCGGCGGCCAACCGAAGTCCGGCGTGTACTGGCACGAGGTCTACGGCATGAACGTGTGCACCGACAGCGCCAAGAAGGACGGCTCGGCCAGCGAGTGGCTGGCGCCGTTGAAGGGCGATCTCACCGACCAGACCGTCGACGCGGTGACCGGCCAGCAGGTCTACATCAGCAAGCGCTACGGCGACACCGGGGTCAACAGCAGCGACGACGGGCTGATCCACTGGAAGCCGAGCAGTGCGCTGGCCACCGGCAAGCGTGCCCAGCTGGGGCTGTTCCTGGACAACTACGGGGTCACCCTGACCGACACCAAGCTGGTCCTCCCGTCCGGGCAGGGCGGCGACGTGTACGACACCTCGAAGTACACCTGCGACGGCAAGAAGACGGCGATCACCGTGCGCGTCTGGCCGCACTACGACAACGCCAAGCAGTTCACCGACTGCATCACGAACTGTCGCAGCCTGCACCTCGACAACAACGGCATGGTCTTCGTCATCGCCGTCGTCCCGGCCGACACCAAGCCGAACATCTCGATGCCGCCGTGGACCGACAGCCTGGTCGAAAAGGCGGCGGCCGACTCTGGCGACGCGATCCCGACGAGCGGCGCGACCACCACGACCACCACGACACCTGGCACCGCGACGCCCGGAACGGCCACGGTCGGCTCCGCCGCCTCGTCCGGCACCGTCGCCGGGTCGACCCCCGCCACGGTGGCGGGCGCGACCGGTGCGTCGTCGGTCGGCACGTCGGCCACGACCACGTCGGTCCCATCGCCGACGAGCGTGGTCGGGGCGACGACCACCACGACGGGCTGACCATGCGCGCCGTCGTCCTGGTCGGCGGCTTCGGGACCCGGCTGCGGCCGCTCACCGAGCAGATCCCGAAACCGATGCTGCCGGTCGGGCACCTGCCGATCATCGAACGTGTCATCGCCGGGTTGGCCCGCGGCGGCGTCGACGACGTCACGCTGGCCCTCGGGTTCCGCCCCGAGCCGTTCGTCGCCGCGTTCCCCGACGGCCACTGCGCCGGGGCACGGCTGAACTACGCGGTCGAGCCCGAACCGTTGGACACCGCAGGAGCGATCCGCTTTGCCGCCGAGCACGCCGGGATCGACGAGACGTTCGTCGTCGCCAACGGTGACGTGCTGACCGATCTCGACGTGGCCGAGCTCGCCCGGTTCCACCGCCAGCGCGGCGCCGAGGCGACGTTGCACGTGATCGCTGTCGGCGACCCGTCCGCGTTCGGTGTCGTCGCCCTTGGCGACGCAGGCCGCGTCGAGCGCTTCGTGGAGAAGCCGGCACCGGGCACCGAGCCGAGCAACCTGATCAACGCCGGCACCTACGTGCTGGAGCCGTCGGTGCTGGCGCGCATCCCGACCGGCCAACGGGTCAGCATCGAGCGGGCCACCTTCCCGGCGATCGCCGGCGAAGGCGGGCTGTTCGCGATGGCCACCGAGGACTACTGGGTGGACACCGGTCGACCGGAACTGCTGCTCCAGGCCAACCTCGACCTGCTCGACGGCCGGCGGCGGTACGACACCTGTGCGGCTGTCTCGCCCACGGCCCAGGTCGACCCGTCGGCGCGCATGCAACGGGCAATCGTCGGCGAGGGCTGCATCGTCGGCGCCGGCGCCGACCTGCGCGACGCGGTGCTGCTGCCTGGCGCACGGGTCGGCAACGGGTGCCGGATCCAGCGCAGCGTCGTCGCCGGCGACGTGGGCGCCGGCGCCGTCGTCATCGACGCAGTGCTCGGGTCCACCGGGCGCGTGGCTGCAGGAGAATCGCTGGTCGCCGAGCGCCGGCCGTCCCCGTCGTGAACACGATCGTCATCGGCGGAGCGGGGTTCGTCGGCTCGCACCTGGTCGAGCGGCTGCTCGCCGACGGTGACGCGGTCGATGTGGTCGACGACCTCTCGACCGGGCAGCTGGCCAACCTGGCCGGTGCCCGCGCCGCGGGTGGCACGCTGCGGATCAACACCCTCGACGCGGCCGTCCCGGCGATCGCCGACCTGATCTCGCTGCGCCGCCCGGAGGTGATCTACCACCTCGGCCTGCTGATCCCCGGGGTGGCGATGAACGCGGCGCGCGCCGCGTCGGCAGTCGCTTCCACGCTCACCGTGGCCGAGGCGTTGACCGGGCTCACCGACAGCAAGCTGGTCGTCATGCTGCCCGCTGCGGCGATGTACGGCGACGTGCCCGCACGCGAGCAACCCGTGAAGGAAGGCCGCGAGTGGTCGCCGGTCGGCGTGCGCGGTGTGATCGCCCGCACGATCCTGGGCATCCTCGCGACGTACCGCGAACGTCACGCGGTGGAGTTCAGCGCACTGCTGGCCGGCTCGGTGTACGGCCCGCGCCAGCGGGCAGAGGGCGGTGTGGTCGCCGCGCTGGTCAACGCCCGCCGCCACGACCGGCCGGCTGTCCTGCACGGCGACGGGCGCCAGACACGTGACCTGGTGTACATCGACGACGCGGTCGACGCCCTGGCGCGCGCTGCGACGCGTGCCGGTGGGCTGGCGGTCAACGTGGGCACCGGGTCGGGGATCGCCGTGCGCGACGTGTGGCAGGCGCTCGGCGGCGGGCCGGTGCAGCACGGCGACCCGGACCTCGTCGGCGTCGCGCGCCTGGCGCTGTCGGTGACTCGCGCCCGGATCCAGCTCGGCTGGGCGCCGTGGACGGACCTGGCGACCGGGCTGGCCACCCTGGTCGTCTAGACGCGCAGCCCTGCAGCGGCGAGCACCGCCTGCCCGAGCGACCGGGCCACACCGGGGACCGACATCACGGTGGGCGTGACGACGCACCGCATCCCGGTGGCGCGAATGGCGGCAGCCTCGCCGGCGTCGGCCGGGTCGATCACCAGCGTGCCGGCGATCGGCGCGTACAGCGTGGCGACGGCCGTGCAGCTGGCCTCGCTGCCCAGCTCGCGCAGCATCCGGTCCGCGGGGCCCTTGAGCGCCGCGCCGCCCACGATGGGCGACACGGCGACGACCTGGTCGCGGCGTGCGGTGAGCGCGGCGTCGACACCGGCGATGGCCCGCAGCGGGCCGATCGACACCACCGGGTTGGACGGGGCGATGATCACCGCGTCGGCAGCCTGGAGCGCTGCGGCCGCCGCCGCGGACAGCCGGGCGCGGGCGGCGCCGTCGAATCGCACGGCGCGCACAGGTACGTCGTGGTGCAGTCGCACGAAGTACTCCTGGAACGACACGTCGGTGCCGTCGGCAAGCGTGACGATCGTGCGCACCGGGTCGTCCGACATCGGCAGCACCGTCTGGTCGAGCCCCCACGCGGCGGCGATCTCTGCGGTGACCGCGGTCAACGTCGCCCCCTCGCGCAGGCGCGCGCTGCGGTACAGGTGGGTGGCCAGGTCGCGGTCGCCGAGGTTGAACCACGTCCCCGCGGCGTCGGAATCGGCCGGGCGGGTCGCCTGGTAGCGGGCCAGGTTCTCCATCGCCCGCCACGACTCGCCCTCCAGGCCCCAGCCGCGCTCGGGGTCGATCGCCGCGGCCAGGGTGTACACGACGGTGTCGAGGTCGGGAGAGATCGACAGCCCGTGCAGCACGGTGTCGTCGGCGGTGTTGACGATCGCCACCGTGTCCGCCGGGTCGTGCACCTGGGCGAGCGCGGCGAGCATCCGCGCCGCCCCGACACCACCGCACAGCACGGCGATCACCGACGCGGCCTCCGAAGCATTCCAGCAGGGTAAGGCTCTAGACTCGCCGCCCGACCCATCTTCGAGAAACGGTTCGCATGCCGCGCGCATTTATCACCGGGATCACCGGCCAGGACGGCCAACATCTCGCCGAGTTCCTTCACGGCAAGGGCTACGAGGTGTTCGGCATGGTCAAGGGCCAGAACAACCCGCGCCTCACGATGATCCGCGACGAGTTCCCGTACATCGAACCGGTCCCCGGCGACCTCGCCGACCTGCCCTCGCTGGTGAAGGCACTGGAGACCACCCAGCCGGACGAGGTCTACAACCTCGGGGCGATCTCGTTCGTCGCCCTCAGCTTCAACCAGGCCGAGCTCACCGCCAACGTCACGGGTCTCGGCGTGTTGCGCATGCTCGAGGCCGTGCGCATGGTGGGCGGGGCGAACCGCAACCCGATCCGCTTCTACCAGG
>CAZMHG010000265.1:0-4812 GCA_964565975.1 uncultured Ilumatobacteraceae bacterium
CCGCTCAGCTCGGCCGCCCGCCGGGCGACGCGGTGCACCTGGATGTGATCGGGGTGCCCGTAGTTGCCGTGCCAGTCGTAGCCGGTGAGCACATCGGCCTGCTCGTCGCGCAGGATCTCGGCCAGGCGTGCGGCTGCTTCGTCGACCGATGCGCGCACGAACGCGCCGTCGTGCTGGTTCTGCTCCCAGCCGGTCATGCCGCTGTCGGTGTAACCGAGGAAGGCGACGCGCTGCGCGCCGAGGGCAAGCGCCGACCGTTCGGCCTCGGTCGCCCGGCGCGCGGCCAGCGACTCGCCGTCGGCGAGGTCGTCAGGGGTCTCGCCGTACTCGCCGCCGGTCGCCAGGACGATGACAGCGCGATGCCCCTCGGCCACGGCCCGGGCGATGGTGCCACCGGTCGTGATCGACTCGTCGTCCGGATGGGCATGGAGCAGAACGATGGTTGCCATGCCGCAAGTCAAGCGTCGATCGCGGCGCCCGCGGCGATGACCGCGTCGATGCGCTCTGGGCGCAGGCCCCACGACGTGAGCACCTCACGGGTGTGCTGCCCGGGATGAGCTGGCGGACCGGCAATCGACGCTTCGGTCCGCGAGAACCGCGGCGCGGGCGATGGTTGGCGCACCCCGACGTCGGTGAAGGTGCGCCGGGCGACGTTGTGCGGGTGCTCGGCCGCCTCGGACATCGTCAGCACCGGCGCGAAGCACACGTCGGTGCCCTCCAGCAGGGCGCACCACTCGTCGCGGGTTCGTGTGGCGAACAGCTCGGCGAGCCGCTGCTTCAGCTGCGGCCAGCGCTGACGGTCCATCTGCCCGGCGAAGTCCGCGTCGTCCTGCAGGCCGACGAGTTGCAGGAACTGGGCGTAGAACTGCGGCTCGATCGCCCCGAGCGAGACGAACCGGTCGTCGGCGGTCCGGTAGACCTCGTAGAAGTGGGCGCCGGTGTCGAGCAGGTTGGTGCCCGGATGGTGCTCGTCGTGCAGGCCGAGCGAGCGGAACGTCCAGAACATCGTCATCAGCGTCGCCGTCCCGTCGACCATCGCCGCGTCGACCACCTGGCCGGCCCCGCTCCGCTGCGCCTCGAGCAACCCGCAGACGATCCCGAACGCCAGGAACATGCCACCGCCGCCGAAGTCCCCGACCAGGTTCATCGGCGGCAGCGGCACCGTGCCCGGTCGGGCGAAGTGGGCCAACGCCCCGGCCAGCGAGATGTAGTTGATGTCGTGACCGGCGGCGGCGGCCATCGGCCCGTCCTGACCCCAGCCGGTCATCCGGCCGAACACGAGCCTGGGGTTCCGGGCCAGGCACACGTCGGGCCCCAGCCCGAGGCGCTCCATCACACCGGGGCGGAACCCCTCGATCAGCGCGTCGGCGGACCCGACGAGATCGAGCAACGTCGCCGCACCGTCGGGATGCTTCAGGTCGAGGGCAACGCTGCGCCGGCCGCGCTGCATCACGTCGGCCGCCGGTGTGTCGGGTGCCGGCCCGCGCACCGCCTGGGCACGGTCGACGCGCACGACCTCGGCGCCCATGTCGCTGAGCATCATCGCCGCGAACGGGCCCGGCCCGATGCCGGCGATCTCGAGGATTCGCACGCCGTGGAGTGGTCCAGTCATCGCGGTCTGATCTAGCACGCGCCACGCCCGCCTGCCGGGTCGACCGGGTGCGCGCCGACGGGCCTGCGCTCGGAGAGCGCGGGGTATCGTCCGTTCATGACGGTCTTCGGGGTGCACGCCGGGTTGCAGGACACGACGGCAGACGAGTTGCGCGGCCTGTGGCGGCGGATCGAGGACCTCGGGTTCGGGTGGATCAGCGTCTGGGACCACTTCTACGCGGCAACCGGAAAGCCGGAGGACGCGACCTGCCTGGAGGCAGTGGCAATGCACGCCGCGCTGGCGTGCACCACCAGCAAGGTGCGCGTCGGCTGCCTGGTGTACTCGATCGGCTATCGCCACCCGGCCGTGCTGGCCAACGCGATCACCACGATCGACCACCTCTCCGGCGGCCGGGCGGAGATGGGCCTCGGGTCCGGCTGGTCACAGGTCGAATACGACGCCTACGGGATCCCGTTCCCGCCCGTCAAGGTGCGCATGGACCAGGCGGAAGAGGGCCTGCAGGTGCTGCGCGGCCTGCTCCACGACGACACGACCACCTTCGACGGCACGTACTTCCACCTCCACGAGGCACGCAACGAACCGCGGCCCGTGCAGGCCAGGCTGCCGATCTGGGTCGGCGGCGGCGGCGAGCGGCGCACGCTGCGCATGGCCGCGCGCTACGCCGACGGCTGGAACGTGCCGTTCGTGCCTCCCGAGACGTTCGCCGCCAAGTCGGCGATCCTCGACACCCACTGCGCTGCGGTCGGCCGGGACCCCGGCGAGATCCGTCGCGCGGTGAACGTCGGCCTGGCCTTCAGCCAGGCGAGCCTGGAACAGCAGTTCGGCAAGCTGGCGCAGTGGGTCGCGCCCGGCGTGTTGACGGGTTCCGACGAGGAGATCGTCGACCGCATCGGCCAGTACGTGGATGCCGGCGCCGACCAGGTGAACATCGCCCTCCGGGCGCCGTTCCATGCCGACGCGCTGGAGCGGTTCGCCGCTGCGCTCAAGCTGTAGCCGCACCACGCCACCCCTGGGTGTCGTGGTCGCGGTCAGTGCTCGAGCAGCTTGCGCTTCTGGGCGTCGAACTCGTCCTGGGTCAGCGTGCCGCGCTGGAGCATGCCTTCGAGCCGCTCCAGTTGACCGGCGACATCGTTCACCGTGCCCTGGCCGGTGACCCCGGACGGGTTCCCGACTGCCGAGCGGATGCTCTCGACCTGGGCGTGGATCAGGTTCTGGACACGGTCGGGGTGTCGGATGTCGGAGAACTGCTGCTGGCCGTCCTCGCCACCGGACTCGATCAGCAGGTTGCCCGCGCCGAGCAGTCGTTCGAGGATGCTCTGCCCGAAGTTGACGTTGTTGACACGGTCGAGCGGGATCTCGATGCCCCGCTTGGCGATCACACCCTCGCGGAAGATCAGCCGGTGCGAGGTGATCACGAAGTTCGTCGTTCGCCACTTGAGGTAGCGCAGCGCCAGCCATCCGATGCTCAGCACGACCAGGACGATGGCCAGCCAGTGCAGGAACGAGTTGTCCGACTTCACGGCGACGACGATGCCGAACACGATGCTGACGATCGTGGCGAACCCGGCCTCGGCGAAGAACCACCAGTGCGGGTGCATGTCAAGGGCCACGGTCTCGTTGGCGTTGAGGTTCTTCTTCGGGTAGGGCATGGCTCCATCGTAGTGAGCACGCTCGGCGGCAGCGCCTGGCCCGGCCACCGTGTGGCACCCACTGCGTATCCTCCGAGCATGGACCTCGGCCGGATGCTTGCATCGCTCGACCCGGCCCAGCGCGAGGCCGTCACCTCCACCGCCCAGCCACTGGCGATCATCGCCTCGGCCGGGTCGGGCAAGACCACGGTGCTCACCCGGCGGATCGCCTACCGCGTCGCCATCGGCACGGCCGATCCGTCGCACGTCGTCGCCCTCACGTTCACGCGCGACGCGGCCAACGAACTGCGCCGCAGGATCCGTCGGCTCGACCTGCGCGAGCCGATCGAGGCCGGCACCTTCCATGCGGTCGCCCTGCGGCTGTTGCGCGACCGGGCACTGGCCACCAACCAGACCATGCCACGCGTCGCCAACGACCGGTGGCGGCTGATCCGCGACGCGCTGGCCGAACTGCGCCTCCCGCTCGACCCGGGCGCGGCGATGGCCGACATCGACTGGGCTCGGGCCAGGCGTGTCACCCCGCAGCGGTACGCCGCCGCAAGCCGGCAGACCCGGCGCAAGGGTGCCACGCCACCGGATCGCTACGCCGACCTGCTTGCCGCGTACACCCGGGTCAAGCGGCGCAAGGGCGTGGTCGACTTCGACGATCTGCTCGAACGGATGCTCGACGCACTCGGCGACCAGCGCTACGCCGAGGCGATCGGGTGGCGGTTCCGTCACTTCTTCGTCGACGAGGCCCAAGACCTCAACCCGCTGCAGCACGCGGTGCTCGAAGCATGGCGGCAGGGCCGGCCCGACCTGTGCTTCGTCGGCGACCCGCGCCAGGCGATCTACAGCTGGAACGGTGCCGATCCGCAGTTGCTCGCCGAGGTCGAGCGCAACTATCCCGGGATCACGGTCGTGCAGCTCACCGCCAACTACCGCTGCTCGCCGCAGGTCGTGCGTGCCGGGGCCGCCGTGCTCACCCAGATCGGCATCGACGATCCCGCGGCGTCGCAGCGCGAGGACGGACCGCCCGTCGCCGTGGTCACCTGCGCCGACGAGCAGGACGAGGCCGCCAGCGTGGCCCGCTCGATCCGTTCACTCGACGCGTCGCCCGCCGACGTTGCGGTGCTGGCCCGCACCAACGAGCAACTCGGCCCGATCGTCACCGCCTGCACCGCGGCCGGCATCCCCGTCGGCCATGGGTCGGCGCGCTCCCCCGTCGACCGCGTCGTGGCAGAGGTCGACCGCTGCACGAGCCGCGCCGACATGGAGCGCTGGGCGATCGACCACTGGACGGCGACCGATCCGCTGGGCCGGCGCGTCGCCGATCAGGTCGACCGGTTCCTCGCGGCATCGGCGGCCGGCACGTTCCGCGCCTGGGTCGAGCACGAGCAGCCCTTCGACGACCTCGAATCGCCCGACGAGGCCGCGGTCATGATCTATCTTGGAGCTCTCCCGGCGCGCGACGACGAGATCAAGTCCATGGTGCGACAGGCGCTGGCCCCAACGCCATAGGACCGCTCCGCGTTGAAGCGGCCCGCGACGACGGACGACGAGAAGGCCGCG
>CAZMHG010000266.1:0-4509 GCA_964565975.1 uncultured Ilumatobacteraceae bacterium
CTGGTCGATCCGCCCTACACGTTCGACGCCTGGACACGGCTCCTCGACCTGCTCGCCGATCCGGCCGACGTGCCCGTCGTCGTCGCCGAGTCCGACCGGCAGATCGAACCCCTGCCGGCATGGTCGGTTCGCCGGGCCAAGCGCTACGGCCGGACCTGGGTCACCGTTCTCGAGCGCGAGTAACGTGGCACGCCACATGCCGACGGTCCTGATCCCTGGCAGCTTCGACCCGATCCACCTCGGACACCTCGACGTCATCGCCCAGGCAACCGAGCTGTTCGGCGACGTCGTCGTGGCCACGATGTACAACCCGGGCAAGCCGTCCGGCATGTTCGACCTCGCCGACCGGTTGGCGATGATCGCCGAGAGCTGCGCCGGCATGCCCCGCGTGAGCGTTCGCGCCTTCGACGGCTTGGCGATCGACGCGGCCCGGGCGGTCGGGGCCGACTTCATCGCCAAGGGACTGCGCACGACGGGCGATTTCGAGGTCGAGCAGCAGATGGCGCACACCAACTTCGCGGTCAGCGGGGTGCGTACCGTGTACCTGCCGTGTGCGCCACGATGGGTGTCCACGAGCAGCCGCTTCATCCGCGAGA
Source organism: uncultured Ilumatobacteraceae bacterium (assembly GCA_964565975.1). Taxonomy (GTDB): domain Bacteria; phylum Actinomycetota; class Acidimicrobiia; order Acidimicrobiales; family Ilumatobacteraceae; genus JAKOUY01. The sequence continues at coordinate 597 of CAZMHG010000266.1, forward strand.
TCGCCGCGTACGGTGGAGATGTCACGGCGATGGTCCCCGAGCCTGTCGCCCGGCGGCTCGCCTCGCGCGCCGCGGCCACGACGTGATCAACTGACGGGAAGAGTGACGAGCCAGATGAGCTACGACGACAACTACAACGACGAGTACGAGGACTACGAGGACGACCAGGACTCCGACGCCTACGTGCGCAGCACGGGCAGCTACGTCGGCGACGCGGAGCAACTGGTCCGGCGGGCACTCGACATCATCGCCAACGCCCCGACGATGCCGCTGTCGTCGTCACCGCGGATCGACCGCGAGGAGATCGTCGAACTGCTCGACGAGGCCCTCAACCGGCTCCCCGACGAGATGCGCCAGGCGCGGTGGATGATCAAGGAACGCCAGGAATTCGTCGCCAAGACCCGACGCGAAGCCGACGAGCTGCTCGAGGCGGCGCGCGTCCAGGCCGAGCGCATGGTCCAGCGCACCGAGGTCGTGCGCGCAGCAGAGCAACGCGCGCGCCAGGTCAGCGAAGCGGCGGACGCCGACGCCCGCCGCCTGTGCCACGAGACCGAGGACTTCCTCGACCAGCGGCTCGGCAGCTTCGAGGTGCTCCTCGACCGTCTGCAAAAGACGGTCGCCGCGGGCCGGTCACGACTGTCGATCGGGGCGCCGAAGGACGAGGTCGTCCACGAGGACCCGGATCCGTCGAAGGGCTTCTTCGACCAGGACCGCTGACGGGCCGATCGCTGGCCCAAGGGTCCACCGTCCCGGCCCGCCACCGCTCGGGCGTGCGCCCCGATCTCTAGGCTTGGTCCATGGCTTCGCTCGGCTCACCCCTCGTCCTCGTCGCCGCCGACATCCTCCGCCGTCCAGGTGCGGAACGAACGATCGACCTCACCCGGACCGCCGCGGAGCTCGGCATTCACGACGAGCGCATCCCGGCCGCAGCGCCGATCCGGGCGTTGCTGCACCTCGAGACGCTGACGGACGGCGTCGTCGCCGACGGGACGCTCACGGTGCCGTGGATCGGGACCTGCCGGCGGTGCACGCAGCCATCCAGCGGTGTGGCCGAGCTGGCGATCCACGAGCTGTACCAGACCAACGTCACGGACCCGGACGCGTTCCCGATCGACGACGATCGGCTCGACCTCACGCCGATGATCCGCGAGGCGGCCGTGCTCGACATCCCGTCCAACCCGGTGTGCCGTGACGACTGCGCAGGCCTGTGCCCGATGTGCGGGGTGGACCGCAACACCCACCCGTGCTCCTGCCAGGCCCCGGCGGCCGAGAACCGCTGGTCGGCGCTCGACCAGTTGAGCGGCCTGATCCCCTAGGGCACCGTCCCCGACAGCACCATTCCAGGCGGCGCGGTTCCCGACGGCGCGGTTCCGGAGCACTGACGAGTAGCCAGCGCGGCCTGCTGCCGATAGCCTTGCCTGGCTCGAAATCGTCCAGGGAGACCGAACGTGGCTGTTCCCAAGAAGAAGAAGTCCAAGATGAAGTCGCGCAGCCACGCTGCCGGCGCATGGAAGCTCGCCGCGCCGTCGCGCAGCGTGTGCCCGCGCTGTGCTGCCGCCAAGCTGCCCCACGTCGTCTGCCCGACCTGCGGCTGGTACAAGGGCCGCGTCGCTGTCGACGTCGGCTGACATCCGGCGCCCGATGACAGGGCTTCCTGTCGCCGTCGACGCGATGGGCGGCGACCGAGCGCCTGGCGAGATCCTCGCCGGCGCGCACGCCGCCGCGGCCATGGGCTACCCGGTCGTCCTCGTCGGCCCCGCGGGCCTCGACGGTCTGGCCGGCTTGCCGCTGATCCCGGCGAGCGAGGTCATCGCCATGGACGAGGACCCTGCCGGTGGCGTCCGCCGCAAGAAGGACTCCACCCTGGTGCGCTGCGCCGAGGCGGTGCGCGACGCCAGGGCCTGCGCGATGGTGTCCGCCGGAAACACCGGTGCCACCATGGCGTCTGCGCTGCTGCGCATCGGCCGGATCAAGGGGGTCTCCCGCCCGGCGATCGCCGCGCCGATCCCGATCCCTGGCCAGGACGTGCCCAACATCCTCCTCGACGCCGGCGCCAACGCCGAGGTCCAGCCGGAGTGGCTGGTCCAGTTCGCCCAGATGGGAACGGTGTACCACCGTCTCCGCTTCGGCACCGCGGCCCCCAAGGTGGGCCTGATGTCGATCGGCGAGGAACCCGGCAAGGGCGACACGTTGCGCAAGCTGGCCTACGAGCTGCTCGCCGCGGCACCGGGCATCACCTTCGTCGGCAACGTCGAGGGCCGCGACATGATGACCAAGACGGCCGACGTCGTGGTCACCGACGGGTTCACCGGCAACGTGATCCTGAAAACCCTGGAGGGCGGGATCAAGAGCGTGATGAAGGGTCTGCTCGCCGCGTTCGGCTCGACGCCCGAGACCAAAGCTCACGCCGACGCGCTGCTCCCGGCGTTGCTGCCGCTCAACACCCAGCTCAGCCCCGACACGTACGGCGGGGCGATGCTGCTCGGCGTCGACGGGGTGTGCATCATCACCCACGGCTCGTCCAACGCGAGGGCGATGACCAACGCGATCACGCTCGGGCACGACATGGCCGAGCGTGGGATGGTCGACCAGATCCGCGCCGCGATCGCCGCCTGAGGCGCGCCGGGCGCGCCTCCCGGCAGGCCCCGTTCCGGCTCGCTACGCTGGATCGGCGCCGTTCCGGTGCGTCATCCCGACGTCCGGCCACGACCCGCACACTGCCGAGGAGACTTCTGTGCCTGCCGAAACCCACGTCGAACGAGCCCCGCTCGACCGTCCTGCCGTGTTCGAGATCGTGCGCGGCAACCTTGCCGACATCCTCGAGATCGACCCGTCCGGCATCTCCGAAGGGCAGTCCTTCGCCGACGACCTGGACGCCGACTCGCTGGCCCTGATCGAGCTCGTCGAAGCGCTCGAAGAGGAGCTCGGCGAGCGGTCCGTGGGGTTCCGCATCGAGGACGAGGACCTCGTCGACCTGAAGACGGTGCGCGACGCCGTGGACTACGTGTGGGCCAAGGTCCAAGCGGCGCGCTGACAGGCCACCGAGCCCGAACCCATGGCTGAGCGCTCCAACGGCGCGGCCGGCCCGGCCACCGACCTGGAGCGCCGGCTGCAGTACACCTTCACCGACCGCTCGCTGCTGACCGAGGCGCTGTCGCACCGCTCGTGGTGCGCAGAGCACGGCGGCGCCCGGTCGAACGAGCGGCTCGAGTTCCTCGGCGACGCGGTGCTCGGCTGGGTGGTCGCCGACGTCGTCTTCCGCGGTCACCCGACGCTCACCGAAGGCCAGCTCAGCGACCTGCGCAAGGCGGTGGTCAACGCATCCGCACTCGCCGAACTGGCCACCGCGCTCGGCCTCGGTGACGACGTGCGGCTGGGCGTCGGCGAGGCGCGCGGCGGCGGGCGGGCCAAGCGCAACATCCTCGCCGACGCGTTCGAGGCGGTGCTCGGCGCCGTGTATCTGGACGGGGGCGTGCACGCCGTACGGCCGCTGATCGAACGGCTGCTGACCGCCCCGATCGCCGCCGGCCTGGCGGCACTCGGCCGGATCGACTTCAAGACCGCGCTGCAGGAGGAAGCGCTGCGCCGCCTCGGCACGGCACCGCGCTACGAGATCGACGAGTCCGGCCCCGATCACGCCAAGTCGTTCGTCGCCACGGTGTGGGTCGGCAACCGGAACTTCGGCACCGGCGCGGGCCAGAGCAAGAAGGAGGCCCAACAGGCCGCGGCCGCCGTGGCGCTGGCCGAGCTGGACGGCGATGCCTGAGCTGCCCGAGGTGGAGACGGTGCGCCGCGGCCTGCACGACCACGTGGCCGGCAGGCGGGTGACCGACGTCGAGGTGGCCCGCCAGCGAACCGTGCGGCGAACCTCGGCAAGTGCGTTGCGCGACGGGCTGCGCGGCACCACGCTGCT
>CAZMHG010000266.1:4519-4805 GCA_964565975.1 uncultured Ilumatobacteraceae bacterium
GCGGCAAGTACCTGTTGGTCGACCTGGACAGCGGCGACCGGCTGATGATCCACCTGCGGATGAGCGGGCGGGTGCTGCTCAGCCCTGCCGGTGCGCCACGCCCGCCACATACCCACGTCGTGCTGCACCTCGACGACGGCCAGGAGTTGTGGTTCGTCGACCCTCGCACGTTCGGCGAGATGGTCGTGTTCGACCCCGACCACGCCGACGTCGAGCTGCCCGACCTGACCCGGTTGGGTGTCGACCCGATCACCGACGGCATGTCCGTCGCCCAGCTCCGCGGCAT
>CAZMHG010000267.1:0-4802 GCA_964565975.1 uncultured Ilumatobacteraceae bacterium
TGACCGAGGCGCAGATAAGGGAGGCCTTCGCCGACCTCAAGGAGGTTGACCAGACCTTCGAGGCTCGCCACCGGCGCAGCGACGGAACGATCTTCGATGTCGAAATCAGCGTCAGCGGCGCCAGGGTCGCCGGCGAGAATGTGGTGATGTCCGGCGGCGCGGTGATCGTGTGAACGGAGAGCAGAGTGGTCGTGTGAGTGGGTACCAATCGGCGCTGGTCACGGGTGCGTCGCGCGGCATCGGTGCGGCGATCACCGCGACCCTGTGCGACCGCGGCATGACCGTGTACGCGTTGGCGGTCGAGGACGACGACCTGCGCGACGTCGCCGCGCGCACCGGTGCCGTCGCCGTTGGCGTCGACCTGCGCGACACGCGCCGCACCGAGGCGGCGCTCGCCGGCCTGGACGTCGACGTGGTCGTCAACAACGCCGGCGTGTTGCCCAAGCTGGAGTCGTTCGCTGCCCACGCGGCCGACACCGTGGATCTGCTCGTCGACGTCAACCTGCGCGCCGCGCTGCACGTCACCCGCATCACCCTGCCCGGCATGATCGAGCGTGGCCGCGGCCACCTGTTCTTCACCGGCTCGGTCTCCGGGCGTCATCCCACGCCGAACAGCGCGCTGTACGCCGGCACCAAGGCGGCGCTGCACGCGTTCGCCGAGGGTCTGCGCTGCGACCTGCTGGGCACCGACGTGCGCGTCACCGTGCTGATGCCCGGCCGGGTCCAGACCCGCCTGTACGACGGCGTGTTCGGCGGCCACGACAGCGCCGCCGCGGCGCTGTACGCCGACGTCGACGCGATCCAGCCGGACGACATCGCCCGCGTCGTCACCGCGGCGCTGGACATGCCCCCGTACGTCGACGTGACCGCCGTGGAGATCCTGCCGACCCGGCAGATCTTCGGCGGCAGCACCATCGCCAGACGCTCGACCGACCCACAGGGGGACTGACATGCTTCCCGCAGCACGACTGATCGCCGAAGGCCGCGCCGCCGCGCCCGCACGCATCCCCACCACGGCCTTCTTGCGCAAGGTCGGTGCGCCATCGGAGGTCGCCTACAAGCAACGCTGCCGGGAGACCCGCCAGGTGATGTACCACCTGCACGTCGGGCTGTCCACGTGGGAGGCCACCGAGGACGCGCTGCGCACGATCTACGACGGGCTCGCCGCGCACGGCCACCACGCCGACCGGTACGGTCTGGCGTTCGACCGGGCGATGGGCGTCCCCGAATCCGAGCGCCACCTCACCGTCAAGGAGACCGGCCCGCGGATCGAGGCCGACGGCTGGTCACGCCTGTCCCAGACCGTGCCGATCCAGCCGCACACCGGCGACTACATGATCGGCCTGCCCGCCGGGTTCCAGAACACCTGCAGGGCGCTCGCCGCCGGCATCACCACGATCGGCAACGTCGGCCAGTACAGCGCCTACGAACCGATCGGTGGCTCCGACGCCGAGCAGGTCACCGAGGAGACCGTGCGTGCGCTCGCCGCGCTCGCCGCGGTGCGCCACCTCGGCGGCCTGGCGCACAGCAACCTGGAGGACGGCTCGGCCACGCAGGCATCGCACTTCGGCGGATACGTCGGCTGGGCCGCGCTCGAGCTGTACGCCGTCGAGCAGCTGATCGGCGGTCGGCTGGCGCAGTGCTACGGCAACACGATCCAGAACCCGGAACACCGGGCGATCGTCCACTTCGCCCTCGACGACCTGCGCGGCGGCGACTCGATCGGCTCGATGGTCTACGGGAACACCGTCGACCAGCGGCCGGGTTCGTGGGCGCGCAACACGGCGACGGTCGCCGCCCAGATCATGTGCGACATCGCCCTGCAGCTGCGCCGGCCCACCGGCCATGCCGTCAACCCGGTGCCGCTGACCGAGGCCGAGCGGATCCCCAGCCCGCAGGAGATCGTCGACGTCCACCTGCTCGCCCGCGAGCTGGAGCTGGAGGTCCGCAAGGCGCCCGACCTGTACGACTGGCCGCGGCTCGAGCGGCTCGGCGCAGCCGTGGCCGCGCACGCGCGGGTGTGGCGTGACCGTGCGCTCGCGGTGTTCGCCGAGGACGGCACCGACGTCACCGACGCGGCGCAGGTGCTGCTGGCGATGCGGCGCACCTCGATGCCCGAGCTGGAAGCGGCGATGGATCTCGCCGCGCCCGACGAGGTCGCCGCGCTCGAACCGTGGAAGTCGGCCAACGTCAGGCGCCTGGCCGACCGCCTCGGCGCGTCGACCACGCCGTCCAGCCTGGCCAAGACCCGCGTCGTGCTCGGCGTGCTCGAGGTCCACGACCTGGTGCGTGACGCGCTTGCCCGCGTCCTGCCGCGTGCCGGCGCCGAGGTCGTCCTGCTCGGCTCGGGCACGTCGATCCAGGGCGTGGCCCAGGTGGCCAGCGACGAGGACGCGGACGCAATCGTGCTCGGCAGCTACAACGGCAACGCCCTGGCCGTCGGCGAGCGCCTGGTCGAGGCGGCCAGGGCACACGGCTGGGACGGGCGGATCTTCATGGGCGGGATCCTCAACCAGGACGTCGGTGACGGCTTGCCGATCGACGCCCGACCTGGGCTGGCGGCGCTGGGCATCCGGTGCGTCGATCGCGCCGAGGACCTGATCGGGCTGCTCGCCTCAGCCTGAGGTGCGCCGGTTCGCTGCCGGGCGCGACGCGTTGTTGGCTGCCGTCGCGCCGGTTCGCCGCGCCGGCAGGCGGGGCACGCCGTTGGCGTGGTCGCGCAGGACGCGCATCGGGATGTGCGAGTCGACCTCGGCGATCTCGCGCAGGCGGGCCAGGTCGTTCTGGTACAGCTCCTCGTAGCTCGCCAGGTCACGCGTCTCCAGCGTGATGACGTAGTCCGGCCTGCCGAACATCCGCCGCACGTCGACCACGCCGTCCATCGACAGGACCAACTCCTCGAAGTGGGCCACCGCGTCGGGCGCGTTGGACACGACGTTGGCGAAGATCGTCACGCTCAGCCCGCGGTCGAGGGCGCCAGGGTCGACGACGGCGGTGAAGCGGCGGATCACCCCGCGCTCGATCAGGCGCTTGACGCGCTGCAGGCACGGCGACGGGCTGAGCCCCACCCGGTCGGCCAGCTCCAGGTTCGACAGCCGGCCGTCACGCTGCAACTCGTCGAGGATGTGCAGGTCGATCGAATCCACGGCATCTGATGCTATCTCAGCGTCAAGAGTCAGTTGATCATGCTGTCCTCAGCGCGCAGCACAGCGTGATTCGGCAGCCCCTGCGCCAGGTGCCGGTCTATCGTGTCGTTCGTGGCCACCGTCTCCGTCGACGACAAGTACACCGCCCGCTCGGGCGAGGTGATGATGACCGGCGTCCAGGCGCTGGTCCGCGTGCCGCTCGACCAGCACCGGCGCGACGCCGCCGCCGGCCTGCGCACGGCGACGCTGGTGTCCGGCTACCGGGGATCGCCCCTCGGCACGCTCGACATGGCCTTCGGGCGGGTCGCTTCGCTGATGGCCGAGCACCACGTCACGTTCCTCAACGGGGTCAACGAGGACCTCGCCGCAACGGCGATCTACGGGTCGCAGCTGGCCAACACGCTGCCCGGTCCGCGCTACGACGGCGTGCTGGGCATGTGGTACGGCAAGGGGCCGGGCGTCGACCGCTCCGGCGACGCGTTCCGCCACGCCAACGTCGCCGGCGTGGCGCGCAACGGCGGTGTGCTCGCCGTCGCCGGTGACGACCCGTCGGCCAAGTCGTCGACGGTCGCCTCGGCGTCGGAGTTCGCCCTGCTCGATGCCGGCATGCCGATCCTGTACCCCAGCTCGGTGCAAGAGGTCCTCGAGTACGGGCTGTACGGGTTCGCCCTGTCGCGCTTCAGCGGATCGTGGGCCGGGCTGAAGATCGTCACCAACGTCGCCGACGCCTACTCCACCGTCACCTTGCGCGAGGTCGCCATCGGCCGGCCCGACCTGGTCATCGACGGTCGTCCGTGGGAGCACACGCAGAACCCGATGCTGCTCGCGCCGGCGAGCATCGAGCAGGAACGCCAGCTCAACGGGCCACGCGCGCAGGCAGTGCTGGCGTTCTTCGACACCAACCGGATCAACGACCTGGTCACCGACCCGGCCGACGCCTGGCTCGGCATCGTCAGCGCCGGCAAGGCGTACCGCGACCTGCGCGATGCGATGCGCGCCCTCGGGATGGACGACGCCGCGCTGGAACGGTTGGGCGTGCGGTTGCTCAAGCTCGGTGCGATCCACCCGCTGCAGCCCGGCGTCGTGCGGCACTTCGCCCGCGGCCTGCGCGAGATCCTGGTGATCGAGGAGAAGCGCCCGTTCGTCGAACTGTTCCTGCGCGACCTGCTGTACGGCACGGCCGACATGCCCCTCGTCGTCGGCAAGCGCGACGAGACCGGCGCGCCGCTGCTGCCCAGCCACGGCGAGTTCGACGCCGACCTGGTCCGTGGCGTGCTGCGTGCCCGGCTGCAACGCCACGTGTCGCCCGACCGGTTGGCGCCCGAACCGCAGGTGGCCGCGCCGCGACGGCTGATCCCGCTGGCCGCCGGCGACGTGCGGACCCCGTACTTCTGCTCCGGCTGCCCGCACAACCGCTCGACGGTGGTGCCCGACGGCTCCATCGCCCACGGCGCCGTGGGCTGCAGCACGATGGCGATCTGGATGGACCGGCACACCGAGAACATCGTCCAGATGGGTGCCGAGGGCGTGCAGTGGGTCGGCGCGGCACCGTTCACCGACCTCGGCCACCTGTTCCAGAACATGGGCGACGGCACGTTCCTGCACTCCGGTTCGCTGGCGATCCGCCAGGCCGTCGCCGCCGGCACGAACGTCACC